>JAFGFR010000262.1 GCA_016930955.1 Victivallales bacterium
ATCAGGACGAAAAGCAAATATGCGAAGACTGCCGACTTGTTTGGGAAGTATCTTCTCATCGAGATGAAGGTGCTGTTTTCCACGCTGGGCATTTCAGTGATCTCATCCTCTGAGGCGTTGTCGACTCTGGCTGCCTTTCCTATCCCGACAGGGTCTCCAATGGCATCGGTAATGCCGCCGAAGCCCTCGGGTATCGCACGGAAGGCGGCGGCTATCCCCTTCCAAAAGTCAAATTCCTCCTCCTCGCTGTCAACATCCACATTGCTGTCAAGCTGAGAGTACAGTGAATTGATTGTCCCGACCACCGCCTCCTTGGCGAAAATTCCGGTGAAGAGCCCGACAGTTGCAGGCCAGTTGTCGCTTGTGATCCCCATCGGGTAGAACACAGGGGTGATCTTCTTTCCCAACGCGCTGAGCATTGAATCCTTGGAGTTTTGTTTCCCGAACGACCAGTCCGTGCCGATCGAGTTAAGGAAACTTAAAAAAATGACGATAATGATGATGACCTTGCCCGCCCGGCAGAGAAAACTCTTCAACCTGCCCCACGTATGAAAAAACACACCGTTAAGCGTGGGGACATGGTATGGGGGCAGTTCCATGACGAAGGTGGATGCGTCACCCTTCAGTATTGTCTTGCCGAAAAGCAGCCCGGTAAGGATCGCAAGCGCTACCCCGGTAAGATATAAGGAAAACAGCACCAGTGCCGAGCTGCCCCTGAAGAACACTGCCGCGAAAAGTGCGTATATCGGCAGCCGGGCGCCACAAGAGATCAAGGGGTTTATCATTATCGAGAGAAGCCTGTCGCGCTGGTTCTCGAGCGTCCTGGTGGCCAATATCCCTGGCACGTTGCATCCGAGCCCTACAAGCATCGGGATAAACGCCTTCCCTGGAAGCCCGATAGCTCTTAAAAGCCTGTCCATCACAAAGGCCGCCCGTGCCATGTAGCCCGAATCCTCGAACACCGAAAGGCACAGGAATATCAGCGTAATTGGCGGAATGAAGGTCGCCACCGTTTGAATTCCCCCGCCTATGCCGTCGGCTAAAAACGAAATCAAGAATTCTGGTAACCCAATGCTCGACAGCAGCACTCGGGGTGCCTCGACAAAAATCGTCCCGCAAAGAATATCGAAAAAATCTATAAAGGGTGCCCCCACGTTCATCGTGATAAAAAACATCACATACATCGTCAAAACAAATATCGGAATCCCGAGAAAACGGTTAAGCACGACCTTGTCTATGCTGTCGGTAAGCGACTTGTTGAGCATGGCATCGCGGTTCACGACATCCTTTGCCAGGCCGTTTATGAACCCATACCTGCCGTCGGCGATCACTATGTCAGCCTCGTCGCCGGTGTGTGACATCACCTTGGCCGCCTCGAGCCGTACCATATCCTTCAGAGCCCCACCGGTAATCTTCTTTGCTAGCTCATCATTCTCGAAAAGCTTGATCGCAAGCCAGCGAGGGTCAACCCTGTTCTTCGCTGCTATGTCAGCTCCTGCGTCACACACGACCTTCAACGACTTCTCCATCACAATGTCATAGGCGACATGCGCCCTGGAGACCTTTCCCGAGCCAAGGGACTCGAGTATCTTGTCGACAAGCTCGGTGATTCCCTTCTTGCGGTTGGCTATTACCGGAACGACAGGACAGTCCAGATGCTGAGACAAATGCTCGACCTCTATCCTCACACCGTTGCGTTTGGCAACATCCATCATGTTCAGCGCCACCAAGACAGGCGCCTTCATCTCGATAAGCTGTGTCGTCAGGTACAAGTTGCGCTCGAGATTGCTCGCGTCAACGATGTTGATCACCAGGTCGGGCTTTTCCAGCAAAATAAACTCGCGCGCGACCTTCTCGTCCAAAGAATACGTCGAGAATGAATAGATACCGGGAAGGTCAATGACGGTGTACTCGACTCTAGCCCTCCTGAAAGCCCCCTCGATCCTCTCGACCGTCACACCAGGCCAGTTTCCGACACGCTGGTTCGATCCCGTGAGCGCATTGAACAACGTCGTCTTGCCGCAGTTAGGATTGCCCGCCAGAGCGATAGTGTACTTCCTCATAAGATATCACCCGAGCCGATTTCAAAACTACCCGTCGCTGCATCTTCCGCCGCGCCTGCGCTACCAGCGCCGTTCACGCGGAGTTTTGAAATCGGCTCACCCATACACCTTCTCGACATCTATAACCTCGGACTCGCTCCTCCTCAGGCTTACATTCCCGCCGACACCAAGCTTTATCTCCAATGGATCCCCCAACGGGGCGACACGGACAAGATCAAACTCCGCCCCCTTCCTTATCCCCAAAGACAACAACTTCGACCTGTAGCCACTATCTCCAACAGCAAAACCTGTCACCCTAAGCCTCGCACCCGGCTCAAACTCCGATATCTTCATATATCCAAACCCTCTAATCCCCGAGACCATGAGCAAATCTCAAAACATCAAATGCCTATAATTTAGGGAACCCTAACTAAAAGTCAAGCGAGATCCGCGGAAATTTTACCTGTCTGGAGCCGATTGTCTTTGTCTTGATGCCTCGAAAAGCATCACCGTGGAGGCGGTTGCGACGTTCAGGGAGTCAATATATCCCTTCATGGGGATGCTCAGGTTCATATCTGAATTTTTTTTCCAGAATTCGGACAATCCGTACTGCTCGGCTCCGACGACGAATGCGGTGCTGCAGGTGAGGTCCACGCTGTAGTATGGGGTTTTTGCCTCGGGGGTGGCGGCGAATATTTTTATTTTGTTTTCCTTGAGCCATTCATGTGCCTCCTCTGCGGAGCACTCGGCGATGTCCATCGAGAACAGCGCCCCGGTGGATGCGGTAATCGCATTCGGGTTGTAAATGTCCGTGCGTTTGTCGCAAACTATCACACCGTCTGCTCCGGCGGCATCGGCAGACCGGAGTATCGAACCCAAGTTGCCTGGCTTCTCAAGGGTCTCCGCCACGACATAGAGTCCACCCGATCTGGCGGGCATGGACTGCAGCGAGTGCTGCCTTTTTCTGACAATCCCCACGATTCCCTCCGGACGGTCTCGGTAGGCGATTTTGGCAAGCACGTGTCCTGCGACCTCCTTCATCTCCGCCCCGGCAGATTCGAGTTTTTCGAGCAGCGCCTCGTTGTTCTCGCCGAGAAACAGTTCCGGTGCATAGTATGCCTCGGTGAAATCGAGTCCGCATTCGAGTGCGCGCCTGACCGCACGGTAGCCCTCGACCAGAGCCATCCCGCTGGTGTCGCGCGACTTCCTGTCCCTCAGGCACCGGGCGAACTTTACCCCGGGGTTCTGCATGCTGGTAATCTTCATCGTTTCTCCCGGCATGAGGCGCTAGATTGACTGCAGCTCGGAGACTATCTGCCTGGCTGTGGCTGCGGGGTCGGGCGAATCTATCACCGGGCGGCCGACGACTATGAAGTCAGCACCTGCGGCGGCGGCCTCTGAAGGAGTCATGACGCGCTTTTGGTCGCCAGGCTCGCCTCCCGCAGGACGTATCCCTGGCACAACAAGCTTGAAGGTCTTGCCACAAACCTTCCTGACAAGCCCGATCTCGTGCGCAGAGCACACTACCCCGTCCATGCCGCAGGATGCTGCCATAGCCGCGAGATGTCGGACCTGATCCGCCGCTGTCCGGCCGTCGTCGACATTCATCACTCTCCTCAAACCGTTATCGTCCATGCTCGTCAAAACGGTGACTGCAATGAGCATCGGGAGCTCTCCCGAGCTCTTCACGGCATGTGCGGCAGCCACGGCTCTGGCCATCATCTCTTCACCACCCTGCGCATGCACGTTGACCATGTCCGCTCCCATTTCGACAGCATTCGCCACCGCCATGGCGACAGTGTTGGGGATATCGTGATATTTGAGGTCAAGGAACACTTTCTTGCCCCTTGACTTGAGTTCTTTCACCGCATCGGGACCGCCGCAGCAAAAAAGCTGGCTGCCCACCTTGTACCATTCTACCGTGTCGCCAAGCTTTTCCACCACATTCAGCGCAAGTGGAATACTATCCCTGTCCAAGGCAACCATTAGTTCAGTCATAATATTTAAACTCCTTTCCCTGTCCCTATTCCGATCCCGGCCCCGATTATTATCGCCAACTCTCCAGGTGGAAACCCGCTATATTCCCCTCGACCTTACCGATGCGCTCAACCCATGAGCCTCCAGACCCTCCATGTCCGCAAAGCAGGCAATATTTCGCTCCTCGGAGAGCAACGCCCCGCGGGTGTATTTTACCACGCTCATTCTGCGCAGGAACTGGCTGACCGTCAAGCCGCTGAAGAACCTTGCCGTGCCGCCTGTCGGCAAGACATGGCTGGGCCCTGCGACAAAGTCTCCCAGCGACTCCGGGGTCCAGGGGCCGATGAAAATCGCCCCGGCGGCCTTGACCTTCCGAGCAATGGCTTCGGGTCTTTTACAGACAAGTTCGAGATGTTCCGGGGCGTATCGCCCGGCAAATGCCGCAGCCTGCTCCAGACTCGATACATGAATAAGGAAAACACCCTCTCTGATCACCTTGGACAAGGATTTGGATTGCTTCAGGTTGGCTGACTGGACAATGATCTGGTCGGCGACTTCGTTTATCAGCTTGAGGCTGGTGCTTATGAGCACGGACTGTTCGTGCCCGCTGCCATGCTCGGCCTGGGAGAGCATGTCCGATGCCAGATGCAAAGGGTTCGAGGACGAGTCGGCGATGATCATTATTTCAGAAGGCCCGGCGACCATATCAAGCGCCACATCGCCATAGACAAGCCTTTTTGCGGCTGTCACGTATGCGTTGCCCGGGCCGACAATTTTTTCCACTTTTGCGATGCTTCGGGTACCGAAGGCAAGGGCGGCTATGGCATATACTCCCCCGAGGCGGTAAACCTCTGAGACTCCGGCCCTCCCCATTGCATAGAGGAGTTCCGGCATCACTCTGCCGCCCGGGCCAGGAGGGGTTGCGGCAACGATCTGTCGAACTCCAGCGGCCTTTGCAATCGCTGCTGTATGGATTACTGTAGAGACCAATGGTGCCGCGCCTCCCGGAATATAGACCCCCACTCTTTCAATCGGCTCGAAACGCTCGCCAAGCACCACACCCTTACGGGGGGAAAAGCTCCAGTCCTTTGGCATCTGCATTCTTGCGAAACGAGTAATGTTGCGCACAGCCGAGTCAATGGCTCTTTTGTTTCTTGCGGATATTTGTTTTGAAGATGAAACGATTTCCTTCTCAGGAACCTTGAAGTCTGGAGGCTTCAGGCTGACGTTGTCGAATTTCTTTGCGAATTTCGCCACGGCCTTGTCGCCATGGGCCTTCACCTCCGCGATGATCTGGCGCACGGGTTCCTCGATATCCGGCGGGTAAGGCATTCTGCTGAAGAGGGGTTCCAGCTCCGCCTCGAAGTTCTTGTCCCTGTAGGATAATATTTTCATTCTTTTTGTGGTTCTCCAGATATTTTGTCATGAAGTTTCTTTACGGTCGAGTAGAGGTCGCGGAGCGTCCTGACATCCCTGAAGCCCTGGGCCTGCTCAGTCCTTATCTTGAAACTGAAGGCCTTCTCCAGGGCGACGATCAAGTCGACCACGTCGAGGCTGTCGAGCTCGAAGTCGGAGAAAAGGGAGGCTTCAGGGTTCAACATCGAAGGATCGATCTCGAAATCCCTCTCAAGCACACGGTCTATTACATTCTTTATCTCGGATTCTGTCATTTTTCAATTTGCCCTGTGCCGTTGCATTCCGGGCATTTCCTCCTGACGACTCCCGACCCGCCGCAGTGGCTGCAGACAGGCCCTTGCTTTGCCGCCTGACATTCTGGGCAAGGGATTTTTACCCGGACTTTTCCCTTGCCCTGGCACTTCTTGCAGAAGAAGCCGAAAAAGTTCTTGCCTTGCCCCTTGCACTCGTCGCATTCGACCTCCTCGAAGATGAACCCGCTGCCGACGCATCTCGCACACACGCCATCCTTGGTCATGGAAGATTTGCAATGTGTGCATTTTTCCTCAATCCATCCGGCACCTTTACAGGCTGGGCAAGCAATTTTATTCTCCTGAGCCAAAGATCTGTCGGCCTTGGGCGTTCCTGTACCGGCCGGAGAGGCTTTCGGCTTGATTCCCCTCAGTTCTTCAAGCAGATTCCGAACATCATCGTTTTTCGGGTATTTTTGCCTCAGCGCCTCGGCCTGCACTATCAGTTGAGTTATTTTCTCGGGGCTTGCCCCTTCGACTTTAAGCCTGATGTCCCCGGCCTCCTCAGAGCCTCCAAACATGTCACGGGAAAAACTGAAGACGGAGTCGAAATCCGCTTTCCCAGGAGATTTTTTCAGCAGTCCGGCAAACGGCTCGGCATCTCTGGACTTAGGGTCGAGCTTGGCTAAAAGGAGAGCATATTTGACGGCAAGCCCTAAATCAACGCTGTCGTCAGATGCAGTCCTGCACAGTTCGGCGGCGAGTTCATAGAAGGCGTTCTCGTCGAACTGACATGGCATCACAGGCAAAAATACTCTCTGCTCGATTTTTTTGCGCAGCTCTTTGATGGTGTGGTCTTCGGGAGCGATGTTCTCGGCGAAGCACAAATATGCCAATCCCTTTTCGGAAAAGATGTCTCCGGCCAGCAGATTGTTGCCCAACGCTATCGCGGTACGCAAAACAAGCTCGTGCCTTTGCGTACGCAGCTCGGCAGGAGGCACTTTCCCTGTAGAGGATGCCTTAGCCTCCGCCGGCATCGAGGGAGACTCCTCCTTTTCTATACACTCATAGGCCAGCAGATCGAAATCCGGGGACTCCAGAAGGGCGATGAAAGCCTTGATGTCCAAAGACGGCGCTATCGAGCCAATTCTATCCAGCCTGACCATCTCGCGTGACAGCTCTTTCTCCAGATCGGCCAGCACTGTTTGCCTGTTTTTGAGGTAGCTCTGCTCGATCTGCCCTATCCTGTTGATCGAGGAGTTCACAATGTTTGCCGTATTCTGGCGGTAGCGGGTGTCATCGGGGGATATCTGTTCAAGCGGCTCCCCCTCGTTGATTCGTCTTGCAAGTTCTCTGGTTGCGACGGCACGGTCGAGATCACGGTCAAGGATCAGGGCATCCATCTCCTTCCTCAGGTCGTCAGAGGCTCTTTTCCTGACTGCCTTGACAAGGCGCGACCTGGCCTGTTCTATTTTGGACATTTTTTCCTTCGCATAAGTCACAATGTTCATGGCATGCCGGGGCAAAGGCAATGGCTGAGACGCGGACAGCATGCCCGGAGACATCAGGGCGGCCACCATCAGATGCCAAACCCTTAACAGCGATAAGCATGTAGAGCCAATTTCAAAACTACCCGTGGCCGCGCGGCCTGCTATTTTGAATGCGAGGCCACGCCGATGCGGGAGCGGGCATACCTGTATGGTCTGTCCCGACCGCTCCGGCGTGGCATTCGCGCCAAAAGAGCTTG
>JAFGFR010000263.1 GCA_016930955.1 Victivallales bacterium
GCGTAGACCCCCATGATGGTATGTTGCGGCCGACGGGCAGAAAATATCCCGTGGGAAGCCCGGTATGCATACAGTTTATCCGACTCAGTTGATATAGTAAAAAAAGGAGCCCAAATTGGCTCGAAGATTAAGAGAGAGGGTTGTAATATGAGAATGAAGCAGTTCGCAAGCGACAATTACAGTGGCATATGCCCCGAGGTGCTCCGTGCCATCAAGGAGGCTAATGCAGGGCACGCCATTCCCTATGGTGAGGATGAATGGACACAGAAGGCCGCGGATGGCCTGCGCGAGGTGTTCGAGACCGACTGCGAGGTCTTTTTCGTTTTCAACGGCACTGCGGCTAACAGCCTTGCCATCTCCCACTGCTGCCAGTCTTACCACAGCGTGATATGCGGCTCATGCGGGCACATCGAGACCGACGAGTGCGGTGCGCCGGAGTTCTTCTCCAACGGGGCGAAGCTGCTGCATGTGAACTCCTCCGGCGGCAAGCTGGACTTGGTCGCCGTTGAGGATGCCATCACTCGTCGGGTCGACATACACTACCCTCGCCCGCATGTGATCAGCATAACGCAGTCAACCGAGTGCGGCACAGTCTATACTGTAGAGGAACTGGGAAGTATCCGCGATCTGGCACTGAAGCACGGTATGCACATCCATATGGACGGAGCGAGATTCGCGAATGCTGTGGCATCATTAGGTGTTCCCCCAAAAAATATTACATGGAAGGTCGGGGTTGATGTGCTTTGTCTAGGCAACACTAAGAATGGTGCGGCGGCGGGCGAGGCGGTGATTTTTTTCGACAAGGATCTGGCGTCCGAGTTTGACTATCGCTGCAAGCAGGCGGGACAGCTTGCCAGTAAGATGCGCTTCCTTTCAGCGCCCTTGTGCGGACTGCTCAAGGACGACGTGTGGCTGAAGAACGCGAGGCACGCAAATGCGATGGCCACCCGCCTGCGCTCTGCCTTGAAAGAGATCGGGATAAAAGAATTTGTATTCCCGACCGAGGCAAACGCGGTGTTCTTCATGATGGATCGGGCCGTCGCAGACAGTATGAGCGAGAAGGGATGGCGCATATATGATTTTATTGGCGGCGCTTATCGTCTGATGTGCGCTTGGGACACCGAGCCTGAGGACATCGAAAATATCGTCGGAGATCTGAAACTGTCTCTTGCCGAGCGTGCCGGCTCATCATGCAAATGATGGGCTGAAAAGATTAAAGGGCCAATTTCGGGTGTGAAGAAATGAGACATGGAGACGAAGTAAACTGTGAAGCCTGCGGCGCGAGTGCGTTTGTGGTGAAAAAACCCCGCATGGACGGCTGGAACAAGCTCGGCGACGAGTTCGTCTGCTCGGCCTGTGGCGCGAAAATCGCAGATGTCCTGCAAACGGAGGAGAAGCCCCGTGAGAAGTCAGAAAAGGCATCCTCGGCGCTGCTTGGGTTTCTCGGCATGGAGCAAGAAGAGAAGAAAGAAATCGTGGCGACGGAGGATGAGAAGCATTTCTGCCGCGATTGCGGCCATCTCGTCCGACACCCCTTCCTTTTCAGATGCGACCTGCACAAGAAGGATGTCAACCCGATGGACGATTGCCCGGACTTCATCAGGAGATCGCGTGGCGAAAGCTAACGACTTACGACTTGAAAAGTGGGGGAATTTGGGCATTGGCCCGGTTTTCGTGCGGAAAACGGGGCGGGGCAGTTTGTTTTTTCCCCGCGAATAACGCGAATCCTTACGGATAAGAGGATAAATCCCCCAATCATCCAATCTCCAAATCTATCGTCGGGCCAGTTCGCGGCAGACCTCGCGGACGAGCGAAGCCGTGTCTTCGAAACCCAAACAGGGATCGGTTATTGACAGATTAGGCTTGATGTCTTTGGACTTGTCTATCTTCTGGCTTCCGGTCTCGAGGTAGCTCTCGAGCATGGCACCCGTGATGTTCTTTGCCCCGGCGACACGCTGGGCCACTATGTCACGCATCACCTCGACCTGCCTCTCGGGATCCCTTGCTGAATTGGCATGGCTGCAGTCCACAATCAGCGATGGGGTGATCTCATATTTGCGGGATAGTTCGCGTGTGTAGGCGATGTGCTCGGAGCCGTAGTTTGGCCCGTTTCTCCCGCCGCGCAGCACAATGTGCGCCCAAGGATTGCCCCTTGTGCGGAAAATGCTCGAGCGTCCCTGCTCGTCAATGCCGATAAACGCATGTTCTGCATTTGCGGTCTTGACGGCCTCGATGGCGGCAAGTATGCTGCCGTCGGTGTTGTTCTTGAATCCGGTGGGCATTGAGAGCCCGCTGACGAGCTGGCGGTGCGTCTGTGACTCGGTCGTCCGCGCGCCGATGGCGGCCCAGGAGACCACATCGGCGATATACTGTGTGATGACCGGGTCGAGTATCTCCGTGCCCACCGGCAGGCCTGTCCTCTCTATTCTCAGCAGCAGACTCCGCGCAGTGCGAATGCCGCGCTCGATGTCGTATCCACCTCTCAAGTCGGGGTCGTAGATCAGCCCCTTCCATCCCAGCATGGTGCGGGGTTTCTCGAAATACACCCTCATCACAACCATTATCCGGTCGTTCACCTCATCAGACAAGGCCTTGAGTCTCGCCGCATACTCGAGTGCGGCAGATTCATCATGCACCGAACACGGGCCGACAATCATCAGAAAACGCCTCGAACGGCCATCGAGTATGGCTCCTATCTCCGAACGGCTTTGCGCCACTCGCTCCGAGCCTTCATTGCCCAAGGGATATTCCCTGAGCACATCCGACGGCGGCGGCAAAGGGCTCTGCGACAAAATATTTACATTGCTGGTCTGCTTCAAGACTCAAATCCTATATTATGGGAGAACTAACCTATCCTTGTTTTATGCAGTTTGCAAATACATTTGATTTTAACAAGCCGCTTTCGGCAACCGGCTGCCGCCGGCGCCAGATCTGAAAGTTGGCAATAACAATCGGGGTCGGGGTCGCTATCCGCCGTCGTCTTTTAGCTATGGCGTGACAGGTTGGGATCGGAACATGGACAGGAAATTGTCGATACCGACCCCGATGCCGATGGAAAGGGAAGAGATAAAACGTCTCACGGTTCCCGGCTTCGCCAAGGCTTCCGTCTTCGCCTTGCCGTGGCAAGACGCCGCGGCAGGCACGGTTTACGGGGCGGCGCGTGGGCGTGGGCCGGGGTCGTCACGCCCCCGGCATTCCTGTATGGCAGGGGCGGGACGACCCTGCCCCACGGAAGACGCTGAGGGCGGGACGACCTCAGCCCACGAGTAAATTCGAATCGTCAGCCGCTATCGTCGCCGCTCTAGTTATCCGAAACAGACAGATTGAAATCCCTTCATTCTTCTAGATATGTCGCCATTTTAACTTCACGGAGGTAATGATATCTGAGGCTCTGTGGGGAAGGCTAATTTTTGGATGATGGTTCTTAGTTCGTGGAGTTGTCTTCGAGGGGACTTTTGATTGAGTTGCGGGATATGGCCGTCGAGTTTGAGCGCAGAAGGGCCACGGCGGGCCAGCACTTTCCCGTCCTTGACAACCAGGCTCGTGCAGGTCCGTGATTTGGCGAGCAAAATCCGGAGGGATGAGACTTCGAGGAAGTTGGAGACTTCTGCCGGCAAGGGTCCGAAGATGTCCACCATCTCATTTTTGATGTCATTGAGTGCGTCGTCGGAAGTTGCCGCTGCGATGATTTTGTAGTATTTGACCCGGATCTTCTCCGACTCGATGAAGGTTTCCGGGATGCATGCGCAAAGGTGTTTCGGTGAGGGGGCATCGGAATAGAGAATGAAATCAATGTCAATGTCAACCTGCGGGAAAACGATGTCGGTGTTTTTGCGTGTTGAAGCCACGGCCTCCTTCAGCAGGCGGCAGTAGAGGTCGAATCCGATGGCGTTGATATGTCCGCTCTGGCGGACACCGAGGATGTTTCCCGAGCCACGGATCTCGAGGTCTCTGAGAGCCAGTCTGAGACCGGAGCCGAGTTCTGTGTATCGTTTGATGGCTGCGATTCTCTTGCGTGCGGTTCCGGTGAGCATCGTGTCCGGGGGGAGGAATAAGTATGCGTAGGCCTGGCGGTGCCAACGGCCCACTCTGCCTCTGAGCTGGTAAAGATCAGAGAGCCCGAACCTGTCGGCCCTGTCAATCACAATCGTGTTCGCGTTGGGGATGTCCAGACCCGACTCGATGATGGTGGTGCATACCAGGACATCTATCTCGCCCCCCAGGAATGCGCCCATCACCGACTCGAGTTCTTTTTCGTGCATTTTCCCGTGTGCGACTGCGAAACCAGCATCAGGGACGAGCGATTCCAGACGTGTGCACCTTTCGTTTATAGACTCGATTCTGTTGTGGAGGTAGTAGACCTGTCCGCCGCGTCCGACCTCTTGGCGGATGGCCTCGGCGGCTATGTCGTCGCTTTGTTTGGC
This sequence comes from Victivallales bacterium, assembly GCA_016930955.1. Taxonomy (GTDB): domain Bacteria; phylum Verrucomicrobiota; class Lentisphaeria; order Victivallales; family JAADHT01; genus JAFGFR01. The sequence continues at coordinate 4,425 of JAFGFR010000263.1, forward strand.
GACGAAGGTCCTGAC
>JAFGFR010000264.1 GCA_016930955.1 Victivallales bacterium
CACCGTGCCGACGTATGGAGTCAGGGCAGCAGACGCGCCATGGTTGATTGCGCGTCCCTGGCGGTTGTCGCCAATCACAATATGGATTTCGCGCGGCGGATGGTCTGGCCGGTTAGCGCCGCCAAAAGGAGGGGCAGATTAGGGCATCGGGCATCATCAAGGACGGGGATGATCAAGGAATATGCAGGCAACTGATCACGATTGGCGGCTAAGGCTGACATTTCCACACTCCGGGTTGAGGCGTTATTGCATTCACAATGTGGTTTGCATGACATATGAGTCTCCGGAGCTTTCGGTGCATGTGCCGACAATTTTGAATCTGCTTTTTTCATAGGCCTTGATGGCCGGTGAGTTGTCTGTCTTGACGGTTACTCGGAGGATTTTGCCGCCACGGTTTTTCATTGCCTCGGAGCATTTTTGGAGCAATGTCATTGCAATGCCTTTGCGGCGGACTTCCTCGGCGATGATCAGGACCCATATTTTCCCGAAGGGTTGGGTGTCAGGCTGGGCGGGCACATCGGTGGTGTTTTTCCCGAGCATGGATTTTGCGGCGAGGAAGAGTTTTGAGAAATTGATTCCGTAGAGGCCGATGGCGGCCTTGAGGGCCCTGAGATAGAATCGGGGGCTGGATGGGCCGGAGAATCGGTTGAACTTCTGTTCGTCATATGTGTAGACCAGGACCCCTGCGATCGCGCCGGAGTCGGATCTCGAGACGATGATTGACTCTCGGTCGAAACGATGGAACAGCTTGATCTTGTCGAGGTAGAAGCGGTAGAGGCTTGCCGGCCTCTTAATGCCTGCGTCGCTGATTCTCGGTGAGATATGCAGAGAGGCTATTGCCTTGATGTCTTCTTCTGTGATTTCCATATGTCTGCCGTGTCCTGGGTGGTTATTTCACTGCTGTCATCATGAAATGAGTGAAGAGGCTTTTGATTGGGATGATTTTCGTCAGGAGTCTCAATGATGCGACGGCGGGCCTGAGCAGTGGCGGCCAGGCAGTCCTGTCGGTCATGCGATATGTGACTTTCACGTCGTTGAATCCTATTTGCAGCAGGAGTTTTTTAAGTTTTTCGGGATTGATCCCGGATGAGAGGGTGTTGTGGTATTCTGCGAGTTCCTCCATGTCTGAGCCGAAACCGGGTCTGCCACTGTGCCTCAACCTGTAGAGGATGTGATAGAATCGGTTGAAGAAATAGTTGGGGTCGTGGTCGGTATAGAGGGTGCCTCCTGGTTTGAGCATCCTGTGGCACTCGCGGAGAATTTTCTCATGGGAAAGAAGGTGGTGTAGCATAGCGTAGCATGATATGCAGTTGAAGGAGAAATCTTTTATTGGCATTTCTTCTGCGTCGGCGGAGAAGAGATGGCATCCTTGGAGGTCTGCTGCAACGCGCCCGAGGAGCTTGTCGCCGATATCTGATCCATAGGATCTTTTGAATATTGACCGTCCTATTCTCAGGATATTGCCTGTTCCGGTGCCGACATCGAGGAAGGCATCGTCGCCGGATATGGTGGCGATGCGTGAAAGCAGAGTCCTGCAGGCATTCTCCCTTCGGGGATTGAAAATGCTCTCGTTGCGGTTGTACTGCTCCGGGGACTTATCGTTGTACACCGCACGATTGGCGTCTTTAATTCTCTTGTCTAAATCGCTCACTCGGGCTTCTCCATGGAACCTGGAGTTACATTGTCAGCATCTGCAGGAATTCAGCTTGTCTTCGCATGCGTTTTACCGTGCCTACTATACATTGTTGCCATAGTGGGTGTCAAGCGCTAATTGAATTTAGCAGATTGGCCTGTATAATTCACATGGCTTTGGGTTCAATTATTTCGCCGTAGGCATTCCTTAAGGACTTTATGAAGCATGAAATGAAGAAAGTCGGCATAGTCATAACCCGAATGATATCTGGTGGAGCTAGTGGGGTGGTGGAGCAGATTGTCCGTGGGGGTGCCGGTCGGTATGATTTCACGTTGTACACGGGCCCGGAGGGGATGGACCGCGGGCTTGTAAAACGCCTGGACGGCTTGTGCCGGGTGGTGGAGATACCGTCGCTGTGCAGGGATATAAGCCCCTGGAATGACTGGCAGGCGTACAGGGGGCTTGTCTGCGAATTTCGCAAGGCTGGGCATGATGTGGTGCATACGCACACGTCGAAGGCTGGTTTTTTAGGCAGGCTTGCTGCGCGGCGAGCTGGAGTTGGGAGGATAATCCATACCCCTCACGGGACGATATATTCCGGGGATGCCATGATATCCGGTGTCCCGAGGTTGTCGTTTGTCAGATATATTCTTATTCTTGCCGAGCGATATGCGGGGAGGAGGATGGATATTCTCACGACACTGAGCGAGGACGAGAAACGGGTATGCCTGGAGCTGGGCTTGTCGAGTGAGGGAAAGACCGAGGTGGTGTACAACGGGATAGACTTTGAGAGGTTTTCAGCCTGCCGCAGCCGCCGGGCGGATGCCCGGAAGGATCTGGGGTTTGAGGATGGCGATCTAGTCGTCACAAGCGTCGGGCGTCTGAGTCCCGAGAAAGGACACAGTGTCCTGGTTGACGCGGCCGCGAAGGTCGCGGAAGGTCTGGATTCGGCAGGTGGGATATATTCCTGCGTGAAGGTCGTGCTTGTCGGGGAAGGCCCCGAGAGGGAAAGGCTGGAAAAACAGATGGCAGATGTCCCGGCTTCGCTCTTCGAGCTACGCCGCGGCATGCAGGTGTCAGGTGTCAGGGAAACCAACAACCAATATCCAATGTCCAATGTCCAATATCCAATGTCCAAGGGAGTAGGGGCGGAAGTAGGAGACGGGGGTCGGGGGTCGGTAATCGGTAATCGGGGGGCGGTGGTCGGTGGAACAACCAACGACCAGCAACCAAGGGCTTTTTCCGTTATATTTGCGGGGCAGAGTGAGGATGTCTGCCGGTATCTGGCGGCATCGGATATTTTTGTGATGCCGTCATATTACGAGGGTTTCGGGATAGCCCTGGCGGAGGCTATGGCCGCTGGGCTTCCGGTGGTGGCATCACGTGTCGGAGGGATACCTGAGATTGTCAGCGACAATCTCGACGGGCTGCTTTGCACACCCGGCAGCCGCGACGAGCTGGCGGAAAAAATCCTCTCGCTGGTACAAAATCCGGAGTTAAAGGATAAATTGGCCGTCAATGCCGGCAGCCGCGCGGAATTCTTCTCCGAAAAAAGAATGCTGGAGGCGTATTTCAGGATATATGAAGGGGGGGGGGCGGTGACCAGGTTTCAGTGTTCAGGTTTCAGGTGTCAGGAAACCAACCACCGGCAACTGGCTCTAGAGCAGCGGGAGCATCCTGCTCGCGTTTTTGGATTAGCCTCGTCCTCCGTTCTCGTCGCCGCTATCGTCCACCGACAGCACTATCTGATCGGCAATCAGGGGTCGGGGGGTAGGGGAGAGTTTCATTAGTTTCATTCGTTTCATTGGGGGCATTCGACATTTTCGACAATATCGACACTATCGAAACTGTCGGACAAGTCGCCGGCCAAGAGGGATAAATACTTGCGCGACGCGCAAATGGATCGCCAGCCTCATGGCTGGTATTTTATCCGTAGTCAAATTCAAAGCGCAACTAAAAAGTAGTTGCGCAGTCCAGAGCCTGCGGCGCGAAAAACGACGGCGGATGCGGGTGGTGCTGTAATGCGGTGTTGTTGTGGCGAGAGGTATTCAGAACTTCTTGATCCAAGTGCTGAGCCCCTGCATTATCATCTCGATGGATATCGTCCCGACGAAGAGAGCTGTGACTCGCCCTGAGATCTCGATATATCTTTGGATCAGCTTTTCCTTTTTGGGTTTGACATAATCGTGCAGGGATTTCAATGCGATCATGATAAGCATAGATATCATGACGGATGTGAGGACTGTGGTGCATGCGATGAGGGCATCGTGTCTCTCGCCTATGATGACGCTTGCACTGATTGTGCCCGGCCCTATAAGTATGGGCATTGCTATGGCCCCGGTGAGCTGCATGGATTCGCCGCGCAGCAACTCGATGGCCTTGGGGCCACGGAAGACGAACTGCAATCCTATGAGCAAGAACACGACACCGCCGAAAATCTGGAAGGATGAGAATTCGGCCTGCATGATTTTGGAGAAGACCGCATCGCCGAGTACAGCGAAGCAGCAGAAGACGGCAGTTGCGATCAACCCAGCACGAATAAGCACGACGGTGAACTGTCGCTTGTCGAGCTTCTCAACCACGTCAATTAGGTATATGATCAGAAGAAACGGGTTGAGAAGAACGAGCATCAAACCAAAAGAGCTATACAAGTCATTCATAACGTCAAACCGAACTAAGTCCTATTCCAAACAAATCAAGGTAGTCGTCTTTATGGGCGAAGTCAAGGGACAAGGAGAAATTATCACACTTCGATCCAGTGTATGAATGGTCGTTTAAGGGTCAGACGAGTGGTGTGGTAATGCTGTGATTCAGGGAAGCCTCAAATCATTGAATCTACTCGTCTTGGCCCTGTGACTTCATGACTTCGTGAGTTTAGCTGATGATGACCGGCGACTCTTCACGCGGAAGTCCGGCGGCGGAAGCCGTCCCTCGGAGTGCGGTGCTGCGTGCTGTTCCAGCACCGCTTTTATTTGATGACAAAAGCTTGGGAATGCCAAAGCGCAGCTAGAAAGTAGCTGCGCACTCCAGAGCCTGCGGCGCGGAAAAGTTGGCAAGGCTAGTCTAACTCTGCCGGAAACTGAAGCGCATCGGTTGAAAAAGTCTGAAAGCGCGATAGATTTAGGCGTGTTTTTAAAATATAGTGACTGCTCAGGTAGTCAGAAGTCAGAATTCAGGAGTCAGAATGAAAGAACCGGCGATAACATTCGAAGATTTAGTGGTTTGGCAG
>JAFGFR010000265.1 GCA_016930955.1 Victivallales bacterium
CGGGCATACCTGTATGGTCTGTCCCGACCGCTCCGGCGTGGCATTCGCGCCAAAAGAGCTTGCCGCCCAAAGGGTTGGGGCGGAGGCGCGACATGCGCCACGGCGAAATGGCAGGCACAGACAGCTTCGGGTATGCACCAGCCATCTCGCCGCACCGCCTGCCGCACCTGCGCTCCCAACGCGGTTCACGCGGAGTTTTTAAATTGGCTCTTTATTACCACCACGGGTATGACACCCCGCGTCTCCAAACGCATTTGTCCCCGCCGCCGGTATAAGGCAGATTGCAAAGTATTTTGACGTTGTGCCAACCGGAGACATGCCCGTCAAGCCATGCGATGATGTTGCTGCCGTCGTGGACACCGCCGATGTAGTTGCCACCGTCATCGTATGCCCTGTCGTATGCCGAATACTCGAGCCAGAAGGGGTCCGACTGGTTTACAAATGTGACGCTGTTATACCCGGACTCGGTGAAATACAACGTGTCGCTGGGATATCTGAACAGGGAAATCTTACGCCATGGCGCCTGCGGCGAGAAGTTGTCGTCATGCAGATTGCGCCCGGTGGCATAGGACATGGCATAAGAGGGATAGTGATACCCTGTCTGCTGCATGATCCTCTGTTCCTGGACTGGGCACTGGTAGACCTGCATGTTGGCCCATCCGGAAGCCGTGTTCTCTGTCCTCCCGCTGTTCAAATAGGGAGACAACAGAGTGTTCCAATAGGTGTCCGCTATCCAAGAAGGGTCATTTATACGGCAGAAAACCCCGTCGTTTTGGTCGGCGTACAAGTTTGAAGCCAGTGCGATCTGCTTGAGGTTGCTGCTGCGCGTTATGCGCCTGGCCATGCCCCTTGCCTTGCTCAATGCCGGTAGCAGCAAAGACGCGAGAATCCCGATTATCGCTATGACCACCAGCAGTTCGATTAGAGTGAAGCCTCTGCGCCTTTGGCGCACCGGCTTCACCCCACCGACCAAGCCGTGCATGCGGTTTGTCAGCGGAATTTCACTCGTAAGCATTCGTCACCTCCTCCAGAAAAACCCGGCCACTGTAAAGATGCCACTGATGAACTTACCTCCAAGTTTTGTCAATGTCAATGCTCGATTAATGATAATAATACCCTCGTAATGATAAAAATTCCTTTGTCTGTAGTGCCCTGTGCAAGAACTTATACTGTTCCAGGCTTCGCCAAGGCTTCCGTCTTTGCCTGAAGGCTACGCCGTGACAAGACGCCGCGGCAGGCACGGTTCACGGGGGGCGCGTGGGCGTGGGCCGGGGTCGTCCCGCCCCCGGCGTTCCTGCACGGCAGGTGCGGGACGACCCTGCCCCGCGAAAGACGCTGAGGGCGAAGCGACCTGAGCCACGAGTGATTGACTCGGCTTCGGCAGCAGTAGCTTGCGCCACGGCGAAATGGCAGAAATATTCACCGTTTTCGCGCCGCTGATTAGGATGACTCTATCCGATGTCGCTGAGGATGCCCTTCAATGATTCGGCGGCATCAAGAATAGTTTTGCCGCAGTCCATATCCACAGAGCTGGCCCATGGTATCTTGCAGTCGGTAATGCCGTGGGTGCCTTTTACCTTGGATGAGTCAGACGACACCGACATCGGGGGCCATAGTGCCAGGAAAAGCTCGCATGGATCGAATCCGGGCTTGTTGTGGATATCGACATGTGATGCGTATTCGGGAGCTTCTTTGTTTGCTTTCCACCATGGGTATGCGAACCAGCATCCTGGTGCGGCCTCGAGCACGAGCTCACCTGCGCGCTGGTGCCCGAACTCTTCACGAGACAATATTTTTCTTATTCCTTGCACATTTTGCAGGGCACTTTTTGCCGCGGACGTATCGTTCTTGTCGGGCACGAAGACGTGCGCCACCTGATGGTCAGCCATGGCGAAGGCTCTGGAGGAAAAAAGGTCGGCATAGAGCGCGCCCTTTACTACTCTGACCGATAAAAGTCCTGCGTCACGGAGTATCATGTTGGGATATATTGCCGACTCAGCAGGTGATATTGCATAGTCGCCGAAGACCACTGTCTCGTAGCCGGCAAGCTTCCCGGCCGCGAAAAGCAGCTCCAAGGACTTCTCGAGCCTCTCGAATGCCTTCACGGCGGCATTGGAATGCGGGCCATGCCTTTGCATGTCGTAGTCGAGGTGAGGCAGGTATATTAGCAGCAGTTCGGGAGCTCTGTCTGAAGACAGCAGCCTGGCGGAGGCCTCGGCGATCCATTCACCGGAGGATGGCGATGCGAAAGGCCCCCAGTAGTCGCGGAGATTGAGTTTCTTCCCCAGCTCGGCGCTGATGCTCCCGTAGACATCGGCAGGGCGGGAATAGAAGTCCTGGATCATCCCGCCGTGGTGTTTGTGTATCGGCGCGGGGCTTAGGATCATATCGCTGTCATTCCCCAGTGACTGCTGCCAGCATATCTGCCCCACCGTATGCCCTGATTTCCGGAAATCCTCCCATATCCGCGGCCCATCGTAGAGCCTGGAAGACTGTTCCCAGAAGAAGACCTTCCTCAATTCCCTGTCGAACAAGCCGTTGGCTATCATCCCGTGACCGGAAGGGGGCAGGGCCGTCCTCAAGGAAGCCTGCACGGTGCAGGTCACCGCCGGAAAAACAGTGTCCAGGCAGGCCGTCTTGAGCTTGCTCCAGAAGTCCGCTTTACGCCTTGTCTCCCAGAATCCGTAACCCAGCGCAGCCGCCTCGACAACTATTAGCTTCATTGTTTAATGCCATCTGGGTTCAGACTCTCGGACTTTTCTCTGTCATCCCTGGATCGCGTGATATCGCGACTCTCCCCGTTCGGACAAGCTCTATTATCTTGAAGTCGGAAAGAATTTCGATGAAGTTCTCTATCTTCCTGCCGTCGCCAGACAGCTCGATCGTGATCTCGTTCTTGTGGACACTCGCGATCTTCCCCTTGAATATCTCGGCTATCTGTATGAGCTCCGAGCGGTTTTTAGAGTTCACGGCAACTTTTGCCAGTATCAGCTCGCGCTCGATGAAGTTCTGACCCGCCAAGTCCGTGACCTTTATCACATCAACCAGCTTGTTCAACTGCTTGTCTATTTGCTCGATGATCTCCTCGTCGCCGGATGTGACGATGGTCATGTTCGATACCTTAGGGTCGTTGGTCGAGTTCACTGATAGCGACTCGATGTTGTAACCCCTTCCGCTGAAGAGCCCCGCGATACGCGCGAGGACACCGAACTTGTTCTCCACAAGCACCGATATCGTGTGCTGTTCCATGTGAAAATCTCCAGAATTGTGTTAAAGCATTCAACCATGCCCCGCAGTGCAGGGCACATCGGGGAATTAATCTAGCTTGTAAACGATGCCTCTTCAATCACGAAAGGAAAAAAACTTCCCCGAAGTGACAATGAAGGCTTGAATTTGCGCGAAGCCGTATTACTTGTCACCGTGCGCCACCGCCGCGGCGGGGTCTAAGGCATGCCGCAGAACGTGGGAAAGCCATGGTGTTTTGTTGGAAATGATAAGGAGACAGGCCATGAAGTATGATTCAAACGGGGCTTTGTTGCAAAGCGAGATTCCGTCTCTGGGGCAGGTCAGGCGAGGTAAGGTCAGGGACATATACGATCTTGGGGACTCTCTTTTGTTCGTGGCCTCCGACCGCATCAGCGCGTTCGACTGCGTGTTGCCCAACGGCATCCCCGACAAGGGGCGCGTGCTTACATCGCTGTCTCTCTTCTGGCTCGACTTCTTCCCGTGGATGCCCAACCACCTCATCACCGCCGACATCGAAAGATATCCCGAGAGCCTGAGGCCTTTCGCTGATCACCTTCAAGGGAGATCAATGATCGTCAAGAAGGCCGAGCCTCTTTGTGTCGAGTGCATCGCCAGGGGATACATCATCGGCAGCGGATGGAAGGACTACCAGAAGTCAGGCAAAGTCTGCGGAATCCCCCTCAGGGTTGGCTATCAACAGGCGGAGAAGCTCGACGAGCCGATTTTTACCCCCTCGACCAAGGCTGAGCAGGGTCTCCACGACGAGAACATCTCCTTTGAAAAGGCATGCGGGCTTGTCGGGGCAGCCCTTGCCGCTGAATTGAGGGAGAAGACTCTGGCCATCTACAAGGCCGCCTCCGAGCATGCCGCATCCAAGGGGATAATACTCGCAGACACTAAATTCGAGTTCGGCATGCTTGACGGTGAACTAATTCTGATTGATGAGGTCCTTACACCCGACTCCAGCCGTTTCTGGCCGGGGGATGAATATAAAGTCGGATGTAGCCCCCCGAGTCTTGACAAGCAGTACGTCAGGGACTATCTCGAATCTCTCGATTGGGACAAGTCTCCTCCCGCGCCGGAGTTGCCGCAGGAGGTGGTATTGAAAGTCCGCGACAAATACATCGACGCGCTGAGGCGTATCTCCGGAAAATCCTTGTCATTATAGAGTTCACGGTTCACGGTTCACGGTTCACGGTTCACGGTTACTAAATTACTTGTGACTGCTCAGGTAGTCAGAAGTCAGAATTCAGGAGTCAGAATGAAAGAACCGGCGATAACATTCGAAGATTTAGTGGTTTGGCAG
>JAFGFR010000266.1 GCA_016930955.1 Victivallales bacterium
AACTGTGAACCGTGAACCGTGAACCGTGAACCGTGAACCGTGAACCGTGAACCGTGAACCAGCAACTCGGTAATCGGTGGGCGATGGGAAGTGGAAGACTCTGGAACCTCAGAAATCGAGCACTTCAGCACTTCCCCTAATCCTTATCCCTAATCTTTGTTGCCCAAACGCCTTGTTCCCGTAGCCTCGCTCGAAATCCGGCATATTCGACAGATTCGGGAATGTCGAAAGGAAATTTCTCTTCCGACTGGACAAACGACAAATCCATGCTAGATTCGTATCCGGTCTGCATTTCCCCTAAGTTGATACTTCGCCATTGCCAAACGAGATAAAGGGGCAGGTGCGCCTTTGTCAAGCAGCTAGTTCCATCACAGGGTCCGGCACACTGCCCAGATATTCAATGCACACTAAAAAAATCTATCTGCTATATCCGCCGATCAGCAAGTTCGAGCGCTATTCCTCCGACCTCGGCAGCGTCGGAGGAGAACAAATCCCCCTCGGGATCTTCTATTTGGCCTCATTCCTCCGTGAGAACGGCTACGAGGTTGCAGCGCGGGATGCTGAGGCGACAAGTTTTAACGAAGAAAACATAATCCAGGAGATTGCGGGTTTCGCACCGGACTGTATCGGGATCGGCTCATCGACCGTGGCATTTCACCGTGCCCTGTCCGCGGCAAAAGCAATAAAGAAAGAATTCCCCTCGATTAAGATAATCCTCGGAGGACCCCATGTCACCTCCAACGTGGAACATGCCATGTCTCCTGCGGCATTTGACTTCGGGGTGATCGGGGAGGGCGAGATAACCTTGCTGGAACTTCTGAAGGCGATATACGGCGGCACCCCGGTCTCGGCACTGCCCGGGGTGGCTTGGCGCGACAGCAATGGCGCCTTAAAAGTGAACGGAAGGCGAGATTTCATCGATAATCTTGATACCCTGCCATTTCCTGCTTATGACCTGATCCCGGACATGTCGGTCTACACCCCTCCGCCATCGACTTATCGAACGCTGCCGGTGATCAATATCATCACCAGCCGCGGCTGCCCCAACGAGTGTACATTCTGTGACCGCAATGTCTTCGGCAGAAAATACCGCGAACGCTCGGCCGAAAACGTCTTCCTCGAAATCAAAAAACTCCACCAGGATTTCGGTTTGCGGGAGATTGCATTCGTCGATGACACTTTTCTGTTGAACCGCAGACGAGTGCGCCATATATTCGAGCTCGTAAACAAGGCGGGAATGTCTTTTTTCTGGACCTGCATGGCAAGGATCAACGATGTTGATTATGATTTCCTCCGCTATCTCAAGGACAACGGCTGCTGGCATATTGCATTTGGAATTGAATCTGCGGATCCGGAGATTCTGCGTCGGATAAAAAAGAATATTAAACTTGACCGAGTAAGGCAGGTGACAGAGTGGTGCCGAAGCCTCGGCATTCAGACCAAAGGTTTTTTCATCATCGGGCATCCCGGGGAAACAATCGAGTCCATCGATAAGACCATCGAATTCGCATGCGGCCTGAGCCTGAACTCTGTCGTCGTGACGATCAACACCCCCATCCCCGGGTCGCCGCAATTCGCTGAAGCGGAAAAATATGGCGTCTTGGAGCTAAAGGACTGGTCCAAGTTCAACTATTGGAATCCGGTATTTATCCCGACCGGATTGTCGGCCGAGATGATGCTGAGAAAACAGAAAGAATTTTATTTGAAATTTTATCTGCGTCCGTCTGTCATGATCACTTTCATCCGCAATTTGTTCGGAAAAGGCGGATGGAAAAGATTTAAAACCATTGTCAATTTATGGGGATACCTCATGAGACGAAAAACAGACTACACAGCCGCCTAGCCCGAATTCCGCTCCGGCAAGGAGGCACCGGAAAGGCTGGGGCAGCATACCCGAGCTCCCCGACAAACCCCACAAGATCTCGGTGTGTCTACAATGCCCGCATCATTTCCCCCCACATCCAGCAACATGTTTTCCCCCAACTCCTACTTCCCGATCTTGACAAAGATCCTCCACATATCCTCGGCAGTCTTGCATTGGATCATCTTTGATGTGTTCTCGGCCTTCCCGAAGTATCTCGCTATCTTGGAGACCATATCTATGTAGAACACACTGGTCTGTGTCGGGACAGCGGAAGCGAAGACCAGGTGGACGGTCTCACCCTCTCCGAAGTCAATACCTTTCCCGGAGATGCCGAGGGCGAGGGTCATGCCGCATGCGCTTATCCCGCGGGCGTGCGGGAAGGCCAGCTTCGACCCAACCGCTGTCGAGGCCAAAGCCTCACGCTCAAGCAAAGCCTCGGCAAACTCCTCCCCGTTCTCCACAAACCCCTTCTCCGCAGTCAGCAGGGCGATTTCCCTCAGCGCATCGGCATGGTTGTCCGCCGAAAGATCAGGAAGCATCAAGTCCACCGAGGAGAATCTGGCAATCCCTTTATATTGCTGAAAATTGCCCGAGGGGCGCCGACTCTGATAACCCTCGTAGAGAAATCGCCTGCAGCTCGGGCAGCTTATGCACTGCGAAGTTTGCCTGACATTGTTGGCAATCCCCACGGGCATCTTCATGAAGCACCCCGTACAGGTGTCGTTTATCATCGGGACAACAAAAATATCGTACTTCGATGAAAGAAGCTGCAGATCTGAAAGAATATCCCCAGAAAGATACTCCTTCATCTCGGATATGTTCCTTTTCAAACTCTCCGTGGCCCTGGCCTCGATGTCGCGTCGCTTATGGAGTATGTCGTTCTCGCGAAGGATAAGTGTCAAATCTTGAATCTGCAGAAGCTGGTTGATGATCTTGTTCATCGCATTACCCTGTAAAGTGCTGCCGGCCGGGAACCGGGAAAAAATACTCTCGCAACAGCTAACGGAGCCCGTCGTCGCATCGCCACCCCATCAAGTGCTTTTAATATAGTACTCCACCACACAATTAGCAAGAGAGCCAATTTCGAATTTTCCCGTGGCCACAATCGCCTCAAGAACATCCAAGAAAATTTATCCCCGGGAAAAAAATGATTTCCACACCATTCCCGACTTGACAAACCTAATATAATATAGTCTATTTGCTCGATTCTGATGAGAATCATGCCAACTTTATATGGAGCCAACTGCAATTGGCTCTAAGGAGAAATTTTTATGAAAGGTTTGACGGAGAAGCAACGCAAGCTGCTGGTTTTCATCGATGAATTCACTGAGCGCGAAGGCATTGCGCCGTCGGTATACGACATGGCAGATTTCTGCGGCGTGAAGACATCGACGATCTTCGCCCATCTGCGTCTGCTGCAAAACAAGGGGTTCATCACGAGAAGCTCGAAGGCACGGAGCGTGGCGCTATCGAAGAAGGTAAAGCTCAACAGGGACAATCACGGGCATATCGTACGCATACCATTGCTCGGCAGGATATCTGCAGGGTTCCCCGGAGACTCGCCTGAGCACCAGGAAAAAGCCATATCCTACGACACCAGCTTCCTCAGCGGCACGATAGACAACCTGTTCGCGCTTAAGGTCACCGGCGAGAGCATGCGCGACATGGGGATTTTTGACGGTGACGTTGTCATCGTGAGGCAGACACACGCTATCAGGCAAGGGGATATCGTTGTCGCTCTAGTCGACAACGAGACAACGGTGAAGACCTACTTTGCCGCTCCGGACTCAAGGGTCGAGCTGCGCCCCGCCAACCCGGAATACAAGTCCCAGTTCTTCCCGGCAGACAGGGTCAGCATCCAAGGCAAGGTAGTAAGCCTTCAGCGACAATACTAACCAGTAAAACAAGGTTTACCTGAACATGGACGCGCAACGAAGCGATACGTACGGCAGCAAAGACATTCAGACCTATCCTGCAGCTCTGACAGTGGCGGGCAGCGACAGCGGCGGCGGCGCGGGGATACAGGCCGATTTGAGGACCTTCTCAGCATTCGGTGTCTATGGCACCTCGGCCATCACCGCCGTCACGGCGCAGAACCCTTGCGAGGTCCGCAAGGTCATACCCCTTTCCCCCGATGCCCTCTCCGCGCAAATCGAGGCTGTGTCTGCGAAATTCGCAATCAAGGCCATAAAGACCGGGATGCTGCACAATGCGGAGCTGATACATGTTTGCGCCACCTTCTTGGAGAAGCTGGAAGTCCCGCTTGTCGTTGATCCTGTCATGGTATCGAGCAGCGGCGCGCTGCTCCTGGAGGACGACGCAATTGACGCGGTAAGAGAGGAGCTTCTCCCTCTGTGCGATTGGATGACCCCAAACGCCGCTGAGGCCGGGAGGCTGCTCGGCACCAAGATAAGCTGCCATGACGACATGGTGGCGGCGGCGAAGGAATGCTCAAGGCGCTGGAAGGCTTCCTGCATCGTCAAGGGCGGGGACATCGCCGATCACGACGACAAGGCCGTGGATGTCGTCGCATCGCGCGGGGGCATCTACACTCTCTCGACCCCCCGGCTGGGAAACCC
>JAFGFR010000025.1 GCA_016930955.1 Victivallales bacterium
TCATGAGCCAGTTTCAAAACTCCGCGTGAACCGCGTTGGGAGCGCAGGCGCGGCAGACGGTGCGGCGAAATGGCTGGTGCATACCATCAACTGTCTGTGCACGCCATTTCGCCGTGGCGCATGCCGTTCCTCCGCCCCAACCCTTTGGTCGGCAAGCTCTTTTGGCGCGAATGCCACGCCTGAGCGGTCGTGACAGACCAAGCAGGTATGCCCGCTCCCGCATCGGCGTGGCCTGGCATCCAAAATGGCAGGCCGCGCGGCCACGGGGAGTTTTGAAACTGGCTCTTCATGCTTGACTTTTTCACAAAGGGAGTTATTTTAACGACTAGTCAGACTGGTTGAATAAAAATGCGATTGAGGTCTCATCATGCAAAACACAGCTTTGAAAAGGAACATATGGCCACTGCAGGATGCTAAAGCCCGCTTCAGTGAATTGGTGAACGAGGCGATTTCGCATGGTCCGCAGTTGGTAACCCGGCGGGGGCGGGATGCCGTGGTGGTTATTGCCGCGGACGAATATCGCGCCAAGACACCCAATAGCCCGTTTGATTTCTTTCGGGGCAAGCCATATCTTGATGACCTTAAGCTCCAGAGAGACCGGCAACCGGCGCGCAAGGTGGAGCTATGAAGTTCCTCGTTGATACCTGCGTTGTATCGGAATGGAAGCGTAAACGCCCTGATGCCGCCGTGCTTGAATGGCTTCGTCAACTCGAGATGGAGAGCATCTACTTCAGTGTCCTCACCATTGGAGAACTGATGAGCGGGATACTGCGATTGCCAGAGGGACGGAGGAAGGAGGAGCTTAAGGAGTGGATCGCTGAGCTTCGCCATGTGTATGCGATGCGCGTTATACCCCTTGAGTTTCGGGAGGTGGACGCATGGGCGGCGATTTCAGCGGAGGCGGGGAAGAAGGGCCTTACGCTTTCGGCGGTTGATGGGATGCTCGCAGGAACAGCCGCAGCAAATGGATTGGCCATTGCAACTCGAAACGTTGACGACTTTCTGACAACCGGCATCCCCATTTTTGATCCATGGACGAATACTTGGCATAATCGGAAATAACCTTCCGAGTATGATTTCCACAGCACCGCTTTTACTGGCTGCTGACCGTGTCGCGGTGTTCCCAAAGTGGCGGGAGCATCCTGCCCCCGTGGCTGTATTGCCGAACCGCTACACCTTCAACTTCATAGAGCTAAGGTTGTCTGAAATCCTAAACCAATCATAACGGTAGTAAAAATCAAAGAGATGTGCGCACAAAAGAGGTAGTAACTGAAAAGCAACCTTCTTGGTCATATGAGGAAACTTCAGAAGCAACCCAATCGTGTCATTGCCATACCGTGTTCAGCCTACGCGAAAGATGTAAGAAAGCGAGCAGGCCACCGTTGTCAGCCCCAGGCATATGAGCAGGACTGCCCAGAGGGTTTCTTTCTTCGCCTCACAGCCATGCGGGACAAAACCAATCCGTCGCCAGATCATGGCGATGCCGACAAAAAGCAACGTCGGCAGGGCGATGTATGTAAGGGGCACCCATATCGGCAGCGGTTCGACAAGCCATAACAACACGGCGTTGTCGGACGGCTCTCTGCCTGCCCTTTCCAAATACTCTTTCCGAAGCCATTCAGGCACAGGTCCCCGCACTAGTCCGGTCAACACTTCCTGTTCCGTGTCAACATTTTCCAAGGAGCCGCGTTTGGCCCAATTGACGATTCTGGGCTGGCGAGCATCAATCTTAAGGATCACGTGGCTTGCTGCAACGACCGTGCCAATGGTCTCTGGTAACAGGGCAGGCGATATCGAGTCCAAGTCACGCTTGGCGGCGGGCGGCAGGGCCAGCAAATCCGAACAACTTAGAACAGGACAGTAATGCCACATGTCCGAACCGGACGAATCCTCCATCTGGAGGGATTGGCTCAGTCCTGCAGGGTAAACCACGACTGCATCAGTCAGGCACACCCAGGCCGGGCCGCCAGTGTCCCCAACAAGATCACTTGGAGTGAAAACAAGCGGCTCAGACTCCAACGTGGCACGCCCAAAATCCAGCACGCCGACACCAGCCACGGCAGCCAAAACAACCAGAGATGTCAGCAGCACATAACGCAAGAACATGAGCGATCCCTATAATCAATAAGATAAGATTTTTGGTATCCATCATGGATGAGAGCTTACTTGCTCTCATCGCAGATAATTTCCATTTATGATGAAAAACAAAATTCCTATCAACCTATCAACTTGTGTAATTTCCGCCGAGGGGAATTGATTTGTTTTCAAAATAATTATCTTCAATGATACACGGCTTTGATATTTCGAGGAGCAGTGCCGGACCAACGCCTGCGAAACTGTGATATTTCCACTTTCCGACGGGCAACGTTTCACCCGGCTTCATCTCGAAGGACTTGCCATCGTGGTCCATGGACACCGAACCTCTCATTATGAAAAATGTCTCATGCTTGTCCTTGTGCCTGTGCATGGGACAGCGCTGTCCGTCGAAGACAAAGAGGAATTTCCCGCAGTAGCCTTCCTTTTCCTCGTTTGCGATCCAGCATTCGATCAGTCCCGTCCTGTAGAAATCACCAAGGCCGAAATCCAATGCCAGATAGTCGGCAGAAGGCATCTTGACGCACCATTCCTTCATCTGCCTTTCAAATTTTTCCAGAGCTCTCTTCTTCAAATCTCCGGTGACTGAGATTTTCAAAGCCTTGTTCAGTTCGTCCATGATATGCTCCATGCTATCTAAATTAGACTCGCTACGCTCACAAATTTGAACATCCAACATTGAACATTGTGTTGGAAGTTCGATGTTTGATGTTTGATGTTAATCAACTTTAATCATATCCGAAATACGTTTGACCATCGTGATGTCTCCGTTTGATGGCACCTGGTCGCCCACGCCGACTACAAACGGAGTTCCTCGCCAGGCATCGAGAAGCTTTTCGACATGCCTCTTCATGTCCGTCCATGTGTATGGCGGGGCAAACATGGCTCCGGGGACCCCTCCCCATAGGATTATACTATCACTGCCCGTCAATTTGCGCATTTCCTCGATGGCGACATCCCCGACAGGCAGGGGTGTGAGAGCCTCAATCGCATCAACTCCTGTTGCCGTTATCTTCTGGAGGAGTCCACGGGTCGTTCCATCCAAATGAACTGCGCAGCGGACATCCGCCGTCCAGACTATTTCGTCTGTCGCTTCTCCTCTAAATGTTTTTAACAACGAGTCCAGCATTTCCGTTCCTTGTAAATGAATATTGTGTATGTCAGGTGAAAGTGCTATGATGCCATGGCATTTCCATAGCGTCCCCATTTTCTCCATGCGGATTCAAGTTCGAGACAGTTTTCCCATGGCGAATCCACAAATATTTCAGAACTGCATGTATACACCAGGCCACCCCCTTTTTTAGCGTTCTCGAGACAATAGCGGGCGCTTTCCCGGACTTCTTCTACGGTTCCCTTATGAACGAGGTCGCATCTGACGTTTCCAAAGAGAGCAATTTTATCCCCGTAAAGACGCTTGACCTCTGCTATGTCCATTCCTGCCATGGCATCTATGGGATTCAGGCCATGTATGCCGGAGGAGACGATTTGATCCATCACTGCGGAGAGATTGCCGTCACTGTGAAAAACAACCCATGCCCCAAGGCGTTTTAGACGTTCGACATGCCGGCGAAGATAGGGAGTGATGAACTCTGAGAAGAGTGGCGGCGAAAGAAACGAACCTTGATTGAACGCCACATCGTTGGCGAGAATTAGGAGCTCCGATCCTGCATCGACACAACGCTGTCCCCATCGGTTGGCGTTTTCGAGTATTATTTCCGCTTCAGCATTGATTTTTTCAGGCTCGTCAACAATCCGATAGCAGAATTCCTCCATCGTTTTACCGGTGGGAATGTTTAATACGCCTCCCGCAACCCAGGAGCCAATCATGAATTCCCCTCCGACTCGTCTGCGAAGTTCAGAAATCACCTTCAGGTGATCTTCCCCGGCAAATGGAGCATATACCATTATCAGAGACCAGTCAAACCGTTCAGCGAGCTCGATCAGATCCTCTACCACCTGGAGACATAACCTGTCCCGTTCAGCCGAGGAAACGGCATTCGCGAAATCTTCATTCGTGATCACCGCCCTGCCAGTAACGTTGTGGGCACACGAGAATAATCCCTGATAACATGGAACCATGTCCGCAGGCTCTCTCAGGGAAAGGGCTTGGACGATTCGTTCATATCGCGGATGTGACATGCGCTGCCTCTCTTCTTTATATATCTGCTTCGAGCGAAACTGCTAGAATGCCCATCAATAATGTATTTCATGATTTTTTACCCCTTCAGGAAAACAACTGTGAAAACTGTTTTGCCGCGCTTTCAGCACGTTCATCGACGCTCATCGGGACCTTGTCGTAAATGGAGAGACAGTTCTGCCAGTATTCCTTACGTATGGCGTCACGGTCGGGATTCGGTCCGGAGAGCCTTGCGAACATTCTTGCGAACCATAGCAGATCCCGATGATATTCGGCAGGAGAAGGAAAGAGCGGCAGACTGCATTTGTCAGTATCTGCATTTTCGAGATGGTCAATGATCTTCGTGTATGCCCTGTGTGCCTCCTGCCTCGACCAGTTTCTGCGCGGATGATGTCCCCAGCCCTTGACTACTTCAAATGCCTCAAAAAGCTCCCCAAGCATTTCGTGCTGCGTGCCGAAGACTTTGCCGCAGAATTCCCTTGAGACAAGATCAGGGTTGCGGTCGGGATCGATGGATGCCTGTGCCGCCGCATACATGCTCAGATGGCTGAGTTTGGGCGACATCGTATAACTCATTGCGCCATAGTATGGTGCCGCAGTCATTTCCTCCCGGCGTCTGGAAAATATTCTGGGCAGCCTCCAGTGCGGATACACGATGAGCTCCCCTTCCACGACAGAATAATCCCAACTGCTGACCCGGCGGAGTTTCGCGACTTCACGGACATATTCCCGCGCATCTCCGCCGACTGTCGGATCAGCGTCCGGACTGAATCCAAGATTGATTCCGACGATCGCATCATCCGGGAATTCCGGGAGTCTTCGGATAAAGTCCTCCATTGCTTTCCGAGCCCGGTCGGGATTTCCATTCCATATATGGCAGCCGCCGACATTGATTTCATTGATTCCTTCAAGCAGCATTTTCCAGGAGCCGTCCCAGTCCTTGACATGGGCCATGTCATCGCCCCAGCCTGAAAATGGTGTCCCCCAGGTTCCAAGCTCAATTGTTGCCCCCGGATTTTCGCGCAGTGTTATCTCGCCAAGTTCCAACGCGAGATTGATAAACGTATTATGATCACAAGCATTCCTATTGCATCCGCCGGGATCCCCCGGGAAAATGCCTACGAAATCGGTCCCCTTCAAGGCTTTTGCCCAGTGGCTCCAGAGCTTTAAGATCATCTTTTTATCTTCGGGGTCATTTGGACATGCGAAATACCATTCATGTCCAATGCAGTTGGGCGAGCTTATGTATTTCACCTTCAACCCGCGGGCATGCGCTAGCTCATTCACCTCATCCATGGTTTCAATAAATTCCGAATACATGCCGTCCTGCTTCAGGGCAGTCTTGTACAATGTCGGCTCAAGCCAATATTCGAAACATGTGAACCCAAATGCCTTGATCATGTCCAGAAGCCGGCCAAACTCATCCTTCCCCCAGTGGTTGCCGCTGTCCTGATGCATCATGTTCGCATTCCAACTGTTTAGGAGATGCGAGGCAAAATTGACATAGTACGACCGATGTTCGAATGCTCCATGATCACAATTCAGTGTCAAATCACGTTCCATAGGAAACCCGGTTTTATAGCTATTAGGGGTCAGTTAAGCCGTTTTTCAAGCTCTTCGGCATCGACTTTGTCCTTGCCGCGACCAGTTGCTTTTTTGTTGCATATCAATTGCTCCAAGCCAATGAAGTTTATCTGGACGCCATTGACATTCAAGACCGTCCGACGCTCAAAACATTCCGTAAAGCCAACCCCATCAATTTGGTTCATCACTTCAAGCCGCATGGGTTCAACCCCGATCCGAATGATTTTGCCTGGCTCCAAAAACAAATTTTCATCAAGCTCTGCGGTGTTGAAACCGAACTTCTGAAATACCTGCACCATTTTACGAGCATTTTCAGGATTCATGGCAATAAAGAAATCAATATCACCGGTGTAACGCACATATCCGTACGTCGCGACCGCGTAGCCGCCGACAATCAGATATTCAGCGCCCTGCGCGTTCAACAACCGTATAAAATCGAGGAAGTCGCGCGGTATCTGGATCATAATCGCTCCATATCTGGCGTAGGATCTCCAATCCATCGAGCCGCTCAAGGGGGGTCTTGAAACGCCAGTCATCACCCGATTCCTCAGAATGCATGTCAATGACGGCAAACACAGACCTGTCAACATGTTGCTTATTGACTGCTCTCATGGTCACTGGAATCTCCACAGTTAACGTTCTTCAGTTAATATATATCATAAAGTGATTTTGTCAAGTGTGCTTTCGCCGCACCGTCTGCCGCGTCTGCCTTCCCAACGCAACGTTGTTCACGCAGAGTCTTGAAACTGGCTCCAGGGCCTGCGGCGCAGAAAAACCGACAAGGCGAACCAAAATCGTCTGGATAGGCGGAAGAAACGACGGCATCAGCCGTTTTCCCTCTTCCGGCACCGGAACGGGGGCGAGGGGGGCGATCGCGGAAAAAACTCAAGTTTTTTTCGTTCCAGTCTTGACTTTGCCCTCATCGCAGGTAATTTGTGCTCTTGATGAGCAAAATTCCTATCAGTTCCCCCCGCCCGGCCTAGGACACGACTGGTCTGCGGAATTTGATCGCCGCGCATGGAGATGGCTTGACAGTATCCTGATTCAGTGAAACTCTTCCATCGGCGCGGCAACGGGGAGTTTTGCAATTGGCTCTGCCGGACATGTGCAAAGCGTAGAGAGTGAAATAATGAATATTGATATTCTTAATCTGGAATCCGATATCCGCCTGCATGCCGGAGAACATCTGGTTTTTGATCTGGCATCCGGGGGGCATTGGTATGGTCATGGATTCAATCATGTTCAGGCTTATCCGCTGGAAACGGGGCAAATCGAGAATGATGCATTCGCAGTAAACAACATCCAGTGCCCTGTCTGGATGTGTTCCGCCGGACTCGTATTGTTTGCCGACACCATGGCTCCCCTGCGGGTATCCATCAACAGCAGGGGCGACGGGCAGCTTCGGGTATCTTGCCCTGATGAGCCGTTTACCGTCAGGGTGTTCCGAGGAATTACGCTGACTGAAGCTCATGGGAAATGGCTGCGTCATATCGGCTGGCCGAATTGCCCCCCGGATGCGTCCCTTTTCGGCGATTCGTTATTCTGCACCTGGACGCAATACCCCCGTTGCATCTCCCAGAAACGTGTCCTTGACATGGCCCGGCAGATTCGAGACCGGGGCTATCCTTGCCGTACTCTGTTGATTGATGACCGTTGGGAGAATTGTTTCGGGGATTTGGAGTTTTCGGAAACCGACTTTCCGGATCCGCGCGAAATGTTCTCAGAACTGCGTGAAATGGGATTTGATGCATGGCTGTGGGTAACACCGTTTGTCAATGTCGAGGCAACGTGCTTCGCTGCATTGGCGCGTGAACGCGTTCTGGTTTCAAATAAGTCCGGAAACAATGCAGCTCTCCTGAAATGGTGGGGAGGAACCGCCGGACTGGTGGATCTCACCGCCCCTCATGGATGTGATTGGTACCGCAGTAAATTGAAAAATTTAATGGATATCGGGGCTGCAGGCTTCAAAATAGACGGCGGGGACCGCAAGTACCAGCCGCCTTCCGCAGACTGCGTCTGGCATGTTGACCCGGGAGCCTCCGGTTATTCCGACCGACTGCTGTCGTTTTTTGATGATCTGGTTCCCAACCGTTGCGAAACACGCACAGCCTGGCTTTCCCAGAAACGTCCGATCATCTGGCGCGAAGGAGGCAAGGATTCACACTGGGGTGCCGACAACGGACTCAAAGCCATGGTAACCCTTGGACTCCATCTTAGTTTGCTGGGCTATGATCTTCTCATTCCAGATATGGTTCCCGGACGTGTCCAGACTATGAATGCGGAGGATCCTCTGCCAACTGACGAGCTGATGACCCGTTGGATTGAAGCATCCGCATTCTTCCCGTTTCTCCAGTTTTCCTACTTCCCGTGGAACTATGCCAGAGATACGGCAGATGCCGCACTCGGATATGCACGTGTCCATAAAGTGCTTGAAGCGTATATGAAAATTCAGGCGGAAAACCGCAGATCCCCTCTTCTGCGTCCGCTCTGGTATGAGTGGCCGGAACATCAGTATCTTTACACGGTCTCCGACGAATTTATGCTCGGAGCCGATCTGCTGGCTGCTCCGGTGCTTGATGAAGGAGTGACTCGGCGCGATGTGCTGCTTCCGCCGGGAAACTGGATTGATGTTTGGACTGGCAGGGAGGTCAGTGGAGCTCTTTGCGCGTGGCCGGCTCCTTGCCCGGGAATCCCCCTGTTCGTCCACTCGCGGAATCCGATTCTGATGGATGTTCTGAGACCCGTTGTAAAAACAATCCGGAAAGGAACTGTTTCCACGGGGATAACCACATCCGCATGGAACTCCGGGCTCACCCGTGATATAACAGTCAGCGGCTGAATTTTCAAAAAATAGATACTGGATCTACTGAACGAATACCGTTTCAGCATGGTTTACAAAGCAATACCGTACATATTCGGTAAACCCGGTACGTTCGGATTCAATACTGGACAGTCTCCGACTGTCTCAGGCAGCCACGGCGGATTGACTGGATATGTACATAACAACAAACACTGAAAATGAGGAGAATTAATTGAAACCAGTATCCATCGTCATCGTCGGTCTGAACTTCGGTCGGCACATTGTTGATGAACTGACCCGTGACGGAGGCAATCCGCACATGAAGCTCACAGGACTCTGCGACATCGACCGAAGTAAAGCAGAAGCTCTGGCCTCAGGACAAAGCGGCCTGGAGGTATATGCCGGCCTCGATGCCGTCCTGTCCGATCCGTCGGTGGATGCCGTAGGCCTCTTTACCGGGCCCGAAAAACGGGCCGAACTGCTGAGCAGGATTATCAGCGCAGGCAAGGACGTGATGACAACTAAACCCTTCGAGACCGATCCCGCCGCCGCCAAAGCCGTTCTTGAGGAGAGCCTGAAACTCGGACGTGTCATACATCTCAATTCACCTAATCCCGGCATCAGCCCCGATCTCGCCGTCATCCGGAACTGGAGGGAGCAGTACAGCCTCGGGGAGCCTGTTGCGGCACGGGCTGAAGTTTGGACCCATTACCGGGAAAAAGCCGACGGCGGTTGGTATGATGATCCTGTAAAATGTCCGCTCGCCCCGGTCTTCCGACTCGGCATCTATCTGATCAATGATCTTGTCTGCCTGTTCGGTGCCGCGGGAAAGGTTGCCGCCATGGGAACCCGCTTGTTTACAGAGCGTCCTACGGCGGATAACGGTCAGCTTGTCATCGAATTCGGGAATGGTGCTCTGGCCAATATCTTCGCCAGCTTCTGTGTGCGCGACGGAGACCATTACCGTAACGGCCTCACCGTCAATTATGAATGCGGAACCGTTTATCGCAATGTCGGACCGGAGCGGGCGGGAGACGGCAGTGAATTGAGTGTTGTTGTCAATGATGCCGAATGGAAACCGCGCCGTCTTGCCGCTCAAACCATCGTCCGAGGCCGCAGCGGCCATTATGACTGGAACGGGTTTGCTGCCGCTATCCGCAGGGAGTCCAATGCACCGACCTACGATATAGAACACATTATAGAACCTCTGAGAATACTCAACGCCATGGGAAAATCAGAAAAATCGGGAAAAACAGAACCCGTTATCCGATAGAAACCCCACATAATACGCCGCACAAAACACGCGCCTCGCCGAGGAGTTCCTCAAAGGCAACTATTCTCCATTATTGCTCAAGGACGTCGCCAAGGCCGCCCTCCACGCGAAATGCAAAGGCATATCCCTGTTCATAGGCCTTTACGACGAGGGGCTCGCCGTCCTGGGCGGCTCCTTCATCAGGCAAGGCGACGAAAAACTGATGTCACTACTGGAATCTTTCAACCGACTACAAAACTTCGACATCCTTATGACCTGTAGTTAGAAATATTGCTTCTGTGCTTGAAGCTTGTCTTACGCTGATATATGTTAGCATATTATGCATGCCGCACAGCAAGAAAATGCATGTGTCCATGAGTTCTACAGGAGGCGCGATCCCTGCACGTCCCCGCTTTGGAAGCTCATCAAGACCAGATGCTCTTTGCCCGTCCTGCCACCAGAGGAGAGTCCTCGAACTTTCCATACATGTGCGCGAGGATGTCTTCGCGCATGCCCTGCACCGGTTTCGCGCCCCACGTTACGCCGGACAAGTCGCAGGACACAGCTGGACTGCGGTGCTTGTGTTTCAGCACCGCTTTAACTGTGGGTTAATTTTGGATTTCGACATTCGGATTTGTTTGGAATTTTGGGTTTCGTGCTTAGAATCTTCAAACGGCGCCACTTACTGATCTCCGAGGCACTTTTCGTGTAGAGAGCGCAAGTCAGGAGTGTCAAGCGTCATTTGAACCTGATGGTCAGGCGACTTGACACTCCAAGAATGCCTCGAACATGGCGATGACGTTGTTTAGGGGGGTCTCCGGCATTACTGTGTGGCTGGTGCCGCCGATATAGCCGCCGTCGAACTTCCCGAACAGCGTTATCAGCTCACGTACCTCGCGCTTCACATCCTCTGGGGTACCGCGCACCAGCGTCCCCTGAACATCCACCCCGCCGTAGAAGCACACCTTGCCGCCGAACTCCTGCGACAACTGCCGCACGTCCATGGCCTGGGGCTGTACCGGGTTGAGGACGTTGAGGCCGATGTCGATCAGATCGGGAAGAATGCTGGTAATGTTTCCGCATAGATGCATCCACACATGCGCGCCGCCAGAACGTACACGTTCGAACATCCGCCGGTAGGCCGGTCTGTAGAAACGCCGCCAGTCGTCCGGATTCATGAGCAAGCTGCGCTGACAACCCCAGTCGTCAGAAAAGAATACGGCATCCACTCCGCGTGCGGTCCACTGATCGATGATCGCAAGGTTGTAATCAACCACCCGATCCCTTAGTCGAGAGAAGTTCGCTTCGTCCGTGTAGGGATCCATCAGCATGTTGTCAAAGCCCCGCAGCATCCAGAGGCGCTCAAACAGCGTTAACCAGACAACGGCCTGAACGTAACGGTCGCCGCGCTGCTTCAGCCGTTCGTCGGCAGCGGCGAACCTGGCGGCGCGTTGGGGGTCCGGAAAGGGATATCTGGCAAGAGCCTCGTAGCCGCTTTCGAGCGGATAGTACTCTGTCTTTGCGCCATGGCCGTCGTCCTCCCACCCTGTACCCCACTGATCCTTCCAGCGCCGCACGCCATCCCGGGTTCCCTGGCTCTCGCCAAAATCCTCCGGAGAAACCCAGCCCAGCATATCGTCAGGGAATCGGGCGGACAGTGCA
>JAFGFR010000026.1 GCA_016930955.1 Victivallales bacterium
ATGACAGCCGGCACCTTTACCGCGTTCGTGCTGGGATTCAACCTTTTGATGGGCTCGATTCTTTCTCTGCTACAGCTCAATCTTATCCGTGCCAACGCGGAATCTGGCCTGGATCGGATCATGAGGGTCATGCAGGTTGTCGAAAGCACACCCGATCCATTGCCGGCTTGCCGTGTCGACTCTGTCCGGAGGGCGGAGCATGCCATCGTCCTCCGTGACGTGCATTTTTCCTACGACGGCAAGCCGCCGATCTTGCGCGGCATATCCTGTGCTATCAAGGATGGTGAAAGCGTCGCCTTGATTGGCCCTTCCGGATCCGGGAAAACGACATTCATATCTATGCTGATGCGTTTCTACGACCCGCAGCAGGGCAGTGTCCAGGTCAATGGCAGTGATGTACGCAAGTACGCCATCCGCGACCTGCGCGGACAATTCGGGGTGGTGCCGCAGGATCCATTTATTTTTCAGGCGACCTTGCGGGACAATATCTGCGTCACCAACCCCGATGCTTCCGATCAGGAGGTGCGCCGGGCCATGGTTAGCGCCAGCATGACCGAATTCGTGGATGCGTTGCCTGAAGGACTGCATACTTGGCTCGGCGAGGGTGGTGCTAACCTTTCCGGGGGGCAGCGACAGCGCTTGGCAATTGCCCGTGTAATCTTGGCGAAGCCGCGGTTTTTTATCTTCGACGAAGCTACCAGCGCACTTGACAATACAAGTGAAAAGCGTATCCAGCAGGCGATGGAAGAACTGATGCGCGGCCACACCACCATCATTATCGCCCATCGCCTCAGCACTATTCGCAATGTCAAGCGCATCTTGGTTTTCGACTCCGGACGGATTATTCAGACCGGAACCTACGACGAGCTGGCCGCTCAACCAGGGTTATTTGCCGAATTGCTCGCCGCCGCAAACTCGCATGACGCAAGATATCCGCTGTCTCCGTGAACCTCAAATTTCGCGAAAGAGCCACTTTTTCCTCTTCTCCTCTGGAAATAATGCTTGGCACGTGTATATTCCAGACTTTCACATGTATGGAGACTGAATGGCTGACTATAGCAACCTTTTCCGTGGCGGAGGGATATCAGGGGTGCCCGCCAGACGCCCCACGGGGGGCAAAAGCCGCATAGCGGTATTCGTCCTGCTTTGCTGCATTATCCTGCTCGGCATATGGGGTTACAGCCGGTTCGTGCAGAATCCCGACTCCAAGTCACCCTCATCTGATTTCGAGGGTGCGGAATCTCAGCAGGGGATCATATTGCCCAAGGACGACAGGAAACCCGACCGACCTGCGGCTCCCGCCCCCCAGCAACATTCACTCCATGCCAACATCATTTCCCAGGCGAAGGAAAACATCGCGGCAGCACTGCAGGCCTTAAGAAATGACGAGTTCATCGCCGCCAGAGACGGCGCGGAGAAAGTGCTGAATTCGCAGCTCGAGGAGGGAGACCCCATATGGGAGCAGGCAGCTGACATTCTAGGCAAGGCAAACACTGCGATCTATACCAGCGACATGCCGGCACCAAACAAGAAGCTCTATACCATCCAGGAGGGAGACAACCTCATCAAGATAGCCAAGCGGTTCAAGACCACAGTCGAGTCAATCCAGAAAACCAACTCCCTTGACATCACAGATCCCATAATTTTCCCAGGCAAGACTTTATACATATACACCGGCCAGTGGTCTGTGGTGGTAAAGAAGAGCAAGTTCAGGTTGTATCTGTACGATGACGGCTCGCTTTTCAAAATCTATTCTGTCGGGATAGGGCGGCAGGGCAGGACTCCTTCCGGAAAATTCCTCATAAGCAACAAACAGAAGGAGCCCGTTTGGTACAATGAAGGGAGGGCGATCCCCTACGGCTCCAAGGAAAACGTCCTCGGGACTCGTTGGATGGCCTTACAGCCCGTAGGCGACACCGACCCCAACCTGAGAGGCTACGGGATACATGGGACATGGGAGCCGGATACAATAGGCGCCCAGGCAAGCAACGGTTGCATCAGACTCACCAATGACGATGTCAACGAGCTTTACTACATGCTTCCCTATAACACTGAAGTTGAAATACTTGACTAGGATTTTTCCAGACCCGGCAAATGGCAGGTGATAAAATGGCCAAAAAAGTAGTTCTCGATTTTGAAAAACCTGTCGCGGAGCTGGCTCTGAAGGTCGAGGAGCTCGAAAGGCTAAGCTCCAAAAGCCCCATGGATGTCAGGGACGAGGTCAAGAAGCTGAGAAAGAAACTCGAGGAAACCAGATGTAAGATATTCAAGGACCTTTCACCGTGGGAAAAGGTTCAGCTCGCAAGACATCCCGAGAGACCCTACACGCTAGACTACATATCAAGGATTTTCACCGACTTTCTCGAGCTCCACGGCGACAGGCGCTATGCAGACGACCCTGCCATCGTGGGGGGGCTCGCCAAGCTTGACGGCAGCCCGGTAATGTTGATTGGAACTCAAAAGGGCCGCAACACCAAGGAGAACGTACACCGCAACTTCGGGTGTCCACATCCAGAAGGCTACAGAAAGGCCCTCAGGCTCATGCAGATCGCCGCCAGGTCCCGGATCCCCGTGATTTCATTCATCGACACACCCGGGGCGTTTCCAGGAATCGCTTCGGAAGAACGCCATATCGGCGAGGCCATAGCCGTAAACCTCCAGGAGATGTTCTCCCTCCCGGTGCCCTTCATCGCGGTTGTCATCGGCGAAGGGGGCAGCGGAGGTGCCCTAGGCATCAGCCTGGGCAACCGCATACTCATACAGGAAAACGCCTATTATTCAGTGATCACTCCTGAAGGATGTGCCGCAATCCTCTGGAAAGACCGCTCGTTCTCCTCCAAGGCCGCACAATCCCTAAGACTCACCGCAAAAGACCTGATTGAGCTCAAAATCGTGGACCAGTCAATTCAGGAGCCTCTTGGCGGCGCTCAAGAGGACCACGACCAGGCCGCCGCGTTCGTGAAGCAGGCCATTCTGGAGAACCTCGATCTTCTGAAGGGACTCTCGCCGGCGGAGCTTCAGGCCGGGCGCTACGAGAAGTACAGGAGGATCGGAGTCTTCCATGAGTGAATCCGCCGCGAAGGAGAGCCTGATCCTGCGGCAGGCAACTGAAAAAGATGTGACCTCAATACACCGAATATTGTCGGTGTATGCAGCCGAAAAGCTCCTGCTCCCCCTTTCAAGAGACGAGATAGCCGCGAGAATATCCTCATTCACCGTCGCAAGTCTCAACAATGCATTCGCCGGATGCGCCTCGATACGCGATTTCGGGAGCTGCCTCTTCGAGGTGCGCTCACTCGCCGTGTCACCCAACCTGACCTCGAAAAGCATCGGATCAGCCATGGTCCGGAAAATCATCTCCGAAATCTCATGGAATGAGAACACAAGACTCTTCGCGCTGACATACAGGACATCATTCTTCGAAAGACTCGGCTTCAGACAGGTATCCAAGGAGCTTTTCCCGCAGAAGATATGGCTCGACTGCAGCCGATGCACAAAAAAGGAAGCTTGCGACGAGGTCGCGGTAATGTTGGATTTCGAGACAAAATGCCTCGTTCCAGGCGAGTGATGAAGAAAAGTCACATACACACCTCGGAACAGCTCACCAGAGCTTTCAGGGCGGCCAGAGGGAATGCCGTGGATTTGTTTGCCTACGGGACTCTCACCAACGAGAAGTATCTTAGGCTGCTTATCAACCGCAATGTAAGGAGCGATCCGGCGGTACTGTATAATTTCATGTGCATAAGCCCGTCATGGAGCTTCCCTTTCATCGTCAAGCAACGCGGGGCGAAAACCACCGGGAAAATACTCAGGGATATCACCGTCGACGAGTTGAAAATACTTGACGACTTCGAGCATGAAGGCAACATGTACTACCGCCGGCCCGTCGTCGTGCGTACAGGCGACCTGAGACAGCGTTGCCAGACCTATATCGGAAATATCACCGCCATCAACAGCAACATTTCCCCCGGTGTTTTCTTCGAGGACCGGTATATATGGTATGTGGAAAAGAAGATAGACTCCATACTTGCCGATGTGGAGACCAACCGGCCAGGGCTGGACAGAAGAGTGCTGCACGAGCTTATGAGCTCCGCAGTGGACTCCATCATACAATCCCATTTCGACGGGAATTACGTCTGCGGATACATCATGATGCAGGCCCTTGAAGAAGCCGCGCCACCGAGACTGGTGGAAACTCTGAAAAACCAGGAGCTTCTGCCCTATGCAGGGAATTACATGCGTCTGGCTTGCCAGCATATCGTGTTCAACCAGTTCGTGGACAAGATCCGGCACGAGCATCCAGAGTCTCTGCGGGTCTCGCAACAGTATTTCCAGCACGGGATGGCGGTGCTCCTGGCAGTGCTGCTGTACAACCGCAAAAAAAAACGCATTGACACCCATTTCAAACGACTTAGGCTTGACGAGATAGTCGGCGGCCGAGGATACAGGGACTATGCCAAGTGTGCAATAGACGTAGCCGACATCGAGTACGACTCAAGTGAGATGGACAAACTTATCATGATGCTTCACGACCACTGGACCCACAACCCGACTCCATTGGGGGCGGAGCTGGAGTTCAGCAATCTCGGAGCCAGGGCGGTATATGCAAAACCCGGTGAAGACCCGGTCTACGACGGCTTCAACTGGTTCTGGGATTTCGACATGGTGCAGAGGACATGGAAGCTCGGAGGACACATAGACTCTCACCGTCAGATTTCACTCGGACATAAAAGACACCGGGGCTTCTTGGAATACGCCCTCGGAAGATTCCAGATACTAGGCGACCTCTCTCGACCTCTTTTCGACTGCCCGTGGGCAATGTCACTGCTGATCAACGAGCTCGTGAAATTCCTCGATGTCATGCCCCACAGCCTGCATATCTCGATGGAGCTCAACGCCAAGCACAGGAATATCTCATCACAGCCGCACGATCATGACGACATCGCATGCCTGCTCCTGCTCGGAGGCGATTTCCAGAGGTCTGTAAACAACATAATGCGCGAGTGGCGGATCTTCAACAACGAGCTCGATACAAACTTCGAGCACTCGCTACACTTCTCAGACAGGAAATACCATTTTGCCAAGCCAGATCAGTCCGTCAAGGAGGCTTCGGAGGTCATGGAATACAAGTTCATACGTCTGCACAAGACCCAATTTGACTACGAGACACTCATAAGCACATTGAAGGGATACCAGCTGCACACCCACGCCCGCCCCTTGAAAAACACCAGGCAGGAGTTGCCGGAACAGATTTTCCTAAGGCACTG
Organism: Victivallales bacterium; assembly: GCA_016930955.1. GTDB lineage: Bacteria > Verrucomicrobiota > Lentisphaeria > Victivallales > JAADHT01 > JAFGFR01. Next base: position 5,268 of record JAFGFR010000026.1, read on the forward strand.
GGCCGAAAGACCCGAACCCCTCGCCCAAAAAGCCATCGACTCCTTCGTCGAGAAAGTTAGCCTCGGCCTGACAGAAGAGATCGAGGCTGAAAAACCGTCCACAGAAATATCGCGAATCACTGAAAAACTTCACAAAACATTATGCGACAAAAACTCCTGGCTTGAAAGTGAGTTGAACACCCGATGAACACCATAGCCACATCCCCGGTAGGCATCTTCGATTCAGGACTGGGAGGCCTGACTGTCGCCAGCGCATTCAGGACCGCTCTGCCCTCAGAAAATATCGTTTACCTCGGAGACACCGCCAGGGTACCCTACGGGGACAAGTCAAAGGACACCATCATCCGATTCGGAATCGAGAACGCCACATTTATGGCATCGCTTAACACAAAGATGATAATCGTCGCATGTAACACCGTCTCGTCTATCGCCATGGACCATATCCGCGCCGCCTTCCCCCATATCCCCATAGTCGGTGTCCTCGAGGCCGGAGTGCAGGCCGTCATGCGCAGAAAAACCTCAAAAGTCGCCATCCTCGGCACCAGAGCAACCATTGGGAGCCAGGCCTACCTTCGCGAAATCCGCAAACTTTCAACGGAAAGAATCGAGGTGGTCTGCATACCATGCCCGCTCTTCACTCCAATCGTCGAGGAAGGGCTCGCCAATCATGAAATAGGCAAAATGGCAGTCGAGTTCTACCTCAAAGACCTGATCTCATCCCCTCCAGACACCTTGCTTCTCGCATGCACTCACTACCCCTTGCTTAAAAACCAGCTGGAGTCCTTCCTCCCCAAAGGTGTGGCGATCTTGGACAGCGCCACTACCGTTGCACGTTTCGCGAAGGAAAAGCTTGATGAGCTTGGCATGCTCAACGACTCCGGCGGTATCGGATCGGAACGTTATTTCGCCACCGACTCCCCGGAGATTTTCAACGAACGAGCAAAAGAATTCCTGGGATACCCCACCCCAGCCGCCGAAAAAGCCTGCCTCAAACAGAAATACGCTTGAACCCCCTTACACCTTCAGCATGTTCCTGAACTCCCTCGGGCCGATATTCACATGCCTGGTGAACACCTTCGTGAAATAGCTCTGATCCTTGAACCCGCATCTCGCGCTTACCTCGCCCAAAGGCAATGAAGTGAAGGTCAAAAGCCTCTTGGCCTCCTTCACCCTTATCCCGTTCAGATGCTGCGAGAAGGTCTTCCCCGTCTCCATCTTCAGCTTGTGCATTATGCTCGACTGGCTGGCTCCAACTGCCTTCGATGCCTGCCCAAGCCTGATCTCACTGGAGAGATTCGCGTGCAGATAGGACAGCACCTTCTCCGAAAAAAGCTCTTCGCCAGCTTTCTTGATGGCGCTCGCATCCAGAAGACATACCACCGTGTTCTCGAACCATAAACAGAGATCCTTGAAGTCCTCTATGTCCGACATCTCGTCAATCCACATGCTGAAGTCAATAACGGCCTTGGACCACTTCCCGTTTGACAAAACCCTGTTCATCTCCAAAAGAGACAATGCCGGAAGCAGACATGCTCTGGCGGCAGCCACTCCCTCACTGCAGCATGCCGAGGCAATGCCCAGGACGGTGTCAACCTGTAGACGCACATCCACGGAATCCTTGGAAGCTATGCTCTCCACAAGACGGGAGGAGGCTTCCAAAAGCCGCTTCCTGCGCTCCGACTCGCTCATCTTGTCGTAGCTAGCCGACAAAGTCGAAAGCTTGAGCTGCCGCTGCCATATCTTGTGGCTCGTCTCGGACTTCACCGGATCCAACGCGCCTGAAGAAAACACCGCCTCCCTAAGAAAAGCCTTCAGATTCTCCACGTTCACTGCCGGCAGCTCCTCAAGCCCCTGCAGCGCGTTTATGAAGCCGGGGAGATTCTCCTTGTCGTCAATAGCAGCTAGGGTGGCAAATATATTGTGCTGAACCTGCTGAAGCTTGCCCACAGGAAGCAGCCCCCCGACCTCGATCACACCCGATATCACCTCACCCTCAGGACATACCGGCACGATCAGGTTGTCCAGACCAAGCCAGCAGGTCGAGTACAGCACCTGACCGCTTATCATCGCCTGATACACCCCGGATATGGCGTTATGACGGCAGAAATCCCCGGCACGCGCATGCCTCACGCACGCCGCGCAAAGCCGGCACAAAGCCCTCCCGCATAAAAGCTCACCCCTGCCTCCAAGATCATGGTATACCCCACCGTACTCGGCGTACTCGTCAAGGCTGTCAAGGACCATCTTTACTCTCGAATCTGGCTTGAAAATCATTTTTTTGCAGTTTTTTTTTAAAAAAATATAGCTTTGTGCTTGCAGTTGCCTCCGACAATTAGTAACTTACGGCACAATAGGCGCGTTGTGCGCTGTGTCAAGAGTGAGAGTAGAAAAAAAAAGAGAGGAGCATGGAATGAGTGAGCAAATTCTTGAGAGCATGAAAGAAAGCCTTATGAAAGGCAAAGCCGATGAAGTCAAGAGGCTATGCAATGAGGCAGTGGCAAGCAAGCTGTCGGTAGAGCAGATTCTCAACGAGGGACTCATCTCCGCAATGAACATCATCGGGAAAAAATTCAAGAACAATGAGGTCTATGTCCCCGAAGTCCTTATCGCAGCCAGAGCAATGAATGCCGGCATGGCCATTCTCAAGCCACTGCTCAAGGAGGCCGATGTCAAGGCCAAGGGCACCATTTGTGTCGGCACGGTAAAGGGCGACTTGCACGATATCGGCAAGAACCTCGTCTGCATGATGCTCGAGGGTGCCGGCTACGAGGTGATCGACCTGGGCGTCAACGTCGACCCCGACAAGTTCGTGAACGCCGCCAAGGAAAAGAGCCCGGACATCATAGCCATGAGCGCTCTTCTCACGACAACCATGGGCTCGATGAAGTCCACGATAGATGCCCTGAAGGCTGCTGGACTGTCAACCAAGACCATGGTAGGCGGAGCTCCGCTGACCGACAACTTCGCCAAGGAGATCGGTGCAGACGGCTATGCCCCCGACGCGGCTTCCGCAGTCGACATGGCCAACACTCTGGTCGCATAAGTCTATCGAGCAACTTTCCACCGGAAGGGCCGTGGTTATTCCCCGGTCCTTCTTGGTTGCCTTATTCTTAGGTACCACGTTATCGTCGCACGCTATCTTCCGCACGATATTCCCATTGCCTTCTCATTCACCATAAATACAGCAATTGCCGCAGTGTGCCCTAAATCTATTCTTAAGGCATTATATGCAAATACTTTAATTGTCATTTCTGGGATTCAACTGCCTCATTTAGGTTCACCAGTGAGCCGATCGCAACTCTCCGCCCGAACTGCCTACATTAAAGCAATCATGGCATTGAAGACGGCGTGTTCGGGTGTTATTGTGTCCGGGGGTGTTGGCTGTAAGATGGGTGAGCATTTGCTGGCGCGAACGATGGCGACAATGGAAAAAACAAGATAACGAAGCCAATCAGCCCCTTCAAGCCGGGACCTAATTATTCGGGCCGGTGAAAGGGCACGATGTGATGAATGCTGGGCTTGCTTGAGGTGTTGAATGAGGATATGCTGGATAGGCACGGGAGTGATGGGTGCGCCGATGGTCGGGCATCTGTTGGATGCCGGGCACGAGTGCACTGTATGCACGAGAACACGTGAGAAGGCGGAGGCTTTGATTGCCAGGGGTGCGAGATGGGCGGGGACACCTGCCGAGGCGGCGGAGGGGGCCGAATTCGCGGGTGTGATGGTTGGCATGCCTTCGGATGTCGAGCAGGTTGTGCTTGGCGCAGGCGGTATCATGGAGCGTCTGGGTTCCGGAGCCCTTCTTTCGGACTTCACGACGAGCAGCCCTGAGCTTGCGGTGAGAATTGCGGCGTTCGCAGAGGGCAGAGGTGTTTCGGCCTTGGACTCGCCTGTCTCTGGCGGTGATGTCGGTGCACGCAACGCGGCGCTTTCGATCATGGTCGGCGGGGATTCAGCAGCGTTCGAGAGGGCGCTGCCTGTGTACAGGCTTCTTGGGAAAACCGTCGAGCTGCAGGGCCCGGCGGGCGCGGGGCAGCACACGAAGATGGTCAACCAGATACTGATATGCGGCACGATGGCCGGGGTGTGCGAGGCATTGTTGTATGCCCGCAAGTCGGGGCTTGATCCCGAGCAGGTGCTCAAGAACGTCGGCGGCGGGGCAGCGGCGTCATGGGCGCTGGAGAACATGGCCCCCAGAATCATCAAGGACGATTTTGAGCCGGGGTTCTATGTAGAGCATTTTGTCAAGGACATGGAGATAGCCCTGGCCGAGTCTGCCAGGATGGGCATTGATCTTCCGGCCCTGAAGCTGGTGCATTCGTTGTATGTTGAGCTGAGGGACGGGCTCGGGATGGGAAGAAAGGGCACTCAGGCACTCGTCAAGGTGCTTGAGAAGTTGTGATGTGTCGGGGTCTGCAGCCCTGCTGGTCTGATTTTTTTGGAGATGTCTCTTGTGCCTGTCTGCATGATCGATCCCAGATATTGTTTCGGCGACAATGCCGATTTCGCGCCCTTGTCTGGTAGCGGGCGCATAGGTGTGGTACGCAGGAAGGACGATTGCCCTGATCTGCGTGATTGCCTTGACGACCCCGAGAGATGGCTTTCCCGTGCGGAGATAGTGAAGGACAGCCGTTCGACCAAAGCGGGAATAGTCAGATTCAGCGACGGCAAACAGGTATTCATCAAGCGCTTCAACAACCGGAGCTTCTCGTACACGTTGAGGTACATGTTCAGGCAGGCACGGCCTTTCAGGGAGTGGACTTCAGCATGGGCGATGGAGAAGGCAGGGATACCCACGCCGCGGCCGATGGCGGCTTTCGCGCGCTACAGATGCAGCATCCCAGGCAATGCCTATCTTATCCGTGCCTCCGTCATGGACGTGGTGCCCACACTTGAGTTCTTCGAAAGGCTTAAAAAGTCACCTGATCTAGCCAAGTCATACCTGGACACCACAGCCGCGATGTTCGCAAAGATGCACGATGCCGGGATACTCCACGGAGACGCCAAATGCAGCAACATCTATATCGAGGACTGCGGCAGGGGCAGATACTCCTACGGTGTCTGGGATCTCCTGAGCTGCAAGGTCTATGGCAGGCCGCTTCCGGCGAGGCTAAGGCACAAGGAGTTGTCGCACTTCGCCTGGTCCTATGCCGAGATATCCAAGCGTTCCGAGGGGGAGGCTGTCGAGGAATCAAGGATAAGAGAGGAGCTGATTAAGCGATGCAAAGCTTGCTCTCGAGGCTGAAGTCGGAGGTGCGCAGGCGTTTCAGGAACGCCCCTGGCTGCCACGACTGGGACCATACCGCAAGGGTCCTGCGCAACGCCCGTGTGATCGCCCGGGGCGAGTCGGCAAACAATGTGATACAAATGGCCGTTGTCGAGGCCGCTGCGGTGCTTCATGATGTTGCCCGCCCGGAGGAGTTGTGCTCCGAAGGGAAAAAATGCCATGCCGAACTCGGTGCCGGAATGTCACTCGAAATACTTTCCTCCTGCGGCTGCGGGGACCCTGAGTTCGCCGCCAGGGTGTCCGAATGCGTCAGGCGACATCGTTTCAGGGGCAAACAGGCCAAGCCCGAGACCATCGAGCAGAAGATCGTCTACGACGCCGACAAGCTGGATCAGCTCGGCGCGGTGGGCGTGGGCAGGGCGATTCACTTCTCCGGCCGCATCGGGTCGGTGCTACACAATTCGCAAAAGGCCGCCATGGCATCCATAGCATATTCGAAGGGCGACTCGGCATACCGCGAATATCTGGTCAAGTTGCGCCATGTCCCCGGGAAGATGCTCACGCCCACAGGCAGACGACTCGCCGCCGGAAGGGCGGAGTACATGCACAACTTCTTTTCCCGTCTCGATGCAGAATACCAAGGCAGACTGTAGGGGCAATTGAAATCGGCTCCAGTACTCCTTTATGCACAAAGATTCCGGTGTTTTCTCGCAAGACGACCTTGAAGTTTGCTCCCGGCACATCTATTGTCGAATCGCGGTGAAATACAAAATCCTTGTAAGTTTTGCCCGGAGGCTTTACAGACAGTAAACCGTGGTGCTGCGAATATAAGGAGAGCAGTTAATGAATGTTGTCTTTGTTGGAGGCGGATCGTTCAGGACATTGCCGATCGTGCGTGCGGCCATGAGCGACAGGAAGCTTTTCCATAGGGGGAGAATCACGCTTGTGGACTTCAATCTTGACCGTGCGGAGACAGTCGGACGCCTCATCATGAAAACCCCGGAATATGCAAAAAGCGCTTGCGAGATACTGTGGACCGACAAGCTTGACAAGGCGCTTCCCGGAGCAGATGTGGTCAGTGTGAGTTTCCCGGTCGGGTCACTGAAAACCTGTGCCCTGAGCGACATCGCCTGCGCAAAGCATGGCTTCTTCGGTTCCGATCAATTGTCGTTAAGCGGTGCATTCAGATCTGTCACCGGCGGCAAAATATTACTGGACATAGCAAGACACATGGAGAAACATTGTCCAAAAGCATGGCTTGTCGATTTCGCCAACCCCGTGGCCGTTTACAGCGGGATGGTCAACAACAACACCAAGATCAAGGCTCTGGGTGTCTGCGGAGGCTTCACGAACCACCGATGGGATCTTACGCGTCTCCTCTTTGACAAAGATGAATACTGTGACGAGTTCAAGGTGTCGTCTGCGGGGGTGAACCATTGCGCCATACTCCTGCGCGGCACATACCGTGGCAAGGACATCTACAAGCTCCTCGACAAGAGCATCAACCGCAAAGGATGGAAGGCCTGTCGAATCCCGAAATTCCCTAAATCAGAGCGTCACATACGTTACGGCCTTGAGCGTCTTGCGGAGATGCGCCGCCGCTTCGGCACAATCATTTTCTCCACGGAAGGAGACGGGATGCAGCATGTTTTCTTTGAGGAAATGCAAAAAAATATGATGAAGAATTTCAAGGCTCGCTCATTGCCGCAGATCGAGAAGTCGGCAAGGGAACAAGCCGAGGCCAGAAAAAAGATTGACATCGAGTTCAAGGCACACCTTGACATGAGCCTCGACGCGGCATTCTGGGCTAGAGGCCCTCTTGAAAATCCGCTGTTTGCAATCGGGTTCGGTGACGCGACAGTGCTTGTCCTCAAAGCGCTGGCCGGATCAAAACAATGGATCGCGGCAAGTTACCCGAACCGCGGCGCAGTGAAGGGATTCAAGGACCGGACTGTCCTGGAGTATTCCATGTACCTGGACAAGGACGGTGTGCATCCGGAGCCGGACCTCGAAGTGCCTGACTGTTTCCATGGCCTGATTAGCTCGCTTGCGACACACCAGACCCTCCTCGGAGATGCCATCGCAGCCAGTGACCCGAAAATCTTTGCCGACGCGCTTTTCTCATACCCCATCTATCAAAACTCGAAGGCAGCAAAAACTCTCTGGAAAGATCTGCTGAAGATCCATGCAAAGGAAATGCCGGCAGAGTTCCAGAAGGCGAAGGATTATTTTTAGGTTTGTTCAAGAGACGATTCCAGAGCCAGTTTCAAACTTGAAATATGAGTTTTCCGGCGTAAGTGTACCCAGGAGGAGATGGATTATGGGAAAAAAATTAGAATTTAACGGATCAATACCGTTCGATGACACATGGGATGTCATAGTAGTAGGCGGCGGCCCCGCCGGCAGTGCAGCAGCAACCGCTTCATCCAGGTCAGGAGCCAAGACACTGCTGATTGAAGCCATGGGCTGCCTCGGAGGCATGGGCACAGCAGGTCTCGTCCCAAGCTGGTGTCCATTTACTGACGGCGAAAAATTTATATGTGGCGGCATCGCAAAAGAAGTCTTTCTTGAAAGCAAAAAGGGCGTTGATCATATATCCGAGAAAGAAATCCATGGACACATTGCGATAAATCCTGAGCAATTAAAAAGAGTATATGACAATTTAGTGTTGAATTCAGGCGTCGAGATCCTTTTCAATACACAAGTCTGCAGCGTGAGAATGGATTGCAAGGATAGGGTCTCTGCGATAATTGTGGCAAATAAAAGTGGATTGGTTGCCTATGGTGGGAGTGTCTATATAGATTGTACTGGTGACGGGGATGTGGCAGCTTGGGCAGGTGCAAGCTATGAAAAAGGTGAAAACGGGACCGGCGAATTTCAACCCGCTTCATTGTGCTTCATCCTCTCTAATGTCGATGCATATCACTATAATAATGGACCAAATATGCATGCCAGCGATGAGGATGCTCCAATTTGGAAGATATTAAATTCAGATAGGTACTCGGAAGTGCCGGATCTGGCGTTGTGCCCTAGCGTGATAGGACCCAACACGCTTGGATTCAATGCGGGACATCTAGTGGATTATGACAATACAGACCCCAAAAAACAGACACAAGCCTTTATCAAGGGAAGGAAGATAGCAAAATATCTTCACGAGGGCCTCATGGAATACCACCCTAAGGCTTTCGCTGCTTCGTACCTGGTGTCAACTGCAGCAGCCTTAGGCGTCAGGGAGTCTCGGAGAATAATGGGGGAATACATGTTGACTCTTGAGGACTACAAAAGACGTCAAACCTTCGATGATGAGATAGCTCGCAACAATTATTCCATAGATATGCATCACAACAAGGAGTCTTCTATTAAAAACGTAAGACAGTTCAGGGAATATCTGCATGATAGAGACAGAAAATATGCGGGCAGTTACGGCAAGGGGGAGTCATACGGTATTCCTTATCGTTCGCTCATTCCTCAGGGCATAAAAAATATGTTGGTGGCAGGACGTTGTATATCAAGCGACAGAGCTGTTCAGGCTAGCACAAGGGTAATGCCGATCTGCCTCGGTACCGGTGAGGCAGCGGGTGTCGCGGCAGCTTTCGCTGTTAACAACAACAATGCTGATGTCAGAGATGTTGACATCAACAGGCTCAGACAGCAACTCAGAAAAAACGGGGCATATCTGCCGTGACGGCACTACCGGAGTGCTTCATCCTAAATTCGTTGATGGCGTGCACAGCAGGAAGGGCAACATTGGCCCAGGGGTGCGTACGCGTCACAGACCAAGTGTTGATTCTGTTGCGAGAATCGCAACTGTAGAGAGGCGAGCATATTGTGCTGTTATTTAAGAACAAGATATATTATCCGATATTTTTCATGGCGACCACCATTGTGGTCGGCGTGATCGGGTTCCACATCCTCGAGAGCAGGTCTTTTCTGGACTCACTCTATTTGGTTGTGCAGATCTTGAGCACAGTTGGTCTGGACAAGCAGGCCGACCTGTCTTTGGGGGGCAGGGTGTTTGTCATCGTGTTGATAATGTTCTTTCTCGGAGCATTCACTGCGGCGGCATCAATATTCATCCGTCAGATCGCACTCGATGGGGGAGTGAAAATCAGGAACAAATTCCGCGAAAGGAAGGCAAAAAAAATGAAAAAACACTACATCTGCTGCGGTTTCGGACGTCTCGGATCACATGCCGTAAGAGAGCTTCTCGGCTTCGGCTGCGATGTCGTGGTCATCGAGAACGACGAGAGCATACTCAGCCAGTGGGACAGCGAGAGCAAGGCGACCTTGATCTTTGGCGACGCGACGGAGGACGAGATGCTCCTCAAGGCGGGGATAATGGACGCATCAGGGCTGCTCTGCGCCTTGGCGAACGATGCGGACAATGTTTTCGTGACCCTCACCGCTCGCGAGCTTAACCCAAATATCAGGATCGTGGCCAGAGCCAACTCCGAGAAATCCCGCAGAAAACTGGTTCAGGCCGGGGCGGAAAGGCTCGTCCTTAACTACGAGATGGGAGGCAGAAAAATGGCCTACGCGCTTATGAGGCCTGTGCTGGCGGACTTCATCGACAAGGTCATGGGCGGCGAAGGGACTAGCCAGAGGCTAGAACAATGGACTGTTCTGGAGAACAGCGGCCTCGTGGGGAAGACGATAAGGGAGGCCCAGATAAGGTCGGTCTACGGGGTGTCTGTAATCGGGATAGCGAGGCAGGGGAAGGAGATCGAGGTGGCGGGAAGCAGCGACCCGGTTCTCAAGGCAGGCGACACCCTCATCATCATCGGGCCTCAGGACAAAGTCGCGAAAATGCTGAGATGAAACACAATCAGAGTCATAGAGAGGAGCCAATTTCAAAACTACCCGTGGCCGCGCGGCCTGCTATTTTGAATGCGGAACCACGCCGATGCGTGAGCGGGCATACCTGTATGGTCTGTCCCGACCGTTCCGGCGTGGCACTCGCCCCAAAAGAGCTTGCCGCCCCAACCCTTTGGGCGGAGTTTTGAAACTGGCTCAGAGGTTTGCAATTGGCCATGTTAGGATAAGGAGGAATGCTATGGTGACGATAAGAACGTCTTTGGGTGAGATCAAGGTGGAGCTTTTCAGCGATGAGGCTCCGGTGACGGTGGAGAATTTTCTGAGCTATGTTGACGACGGGCACTACAACGGCACAATATTCCACCGTGTGATAGATAACTTCATGGTGCAGTGCGGCGGGTTCGACGAGGGCTTCAGGCAGCTCCCGACAAAGTCTCCGATAAAGAACGAGGCGGACAACAGGCTTCCTAATGAAACAGGCACGCTGGCGATGGCGAGGACATCGGACGTGGACAGCGCAACATGCCAGTTTTTCATAAACGTCTCGGACAATGATTTCCTGAACTACCGATCAAGCACCCCAGAGGGTTTCGGATACTGCGTTTTCGGGAAGGTCGCCGATGGCATGGATGTTGTCAACATGATCAAGGCAGTGCCCACCGCGCAGCACGGGCCGCATGGCGACGTGCCCGTGGATAATGTCGTGATCCACGAGGTCGTAAGGGATTAGAAAGCCGCCCCAGAATAATCGGCAGCCATCCCAGTCAAAGCTCAGAACGGAAACTTGAATGGCCCTAACAGATGCATTGTTCTCAATCCCGCTTGTTACTCTTTTCAGCGTGATAGCCTTGGGGCTAGTTCTCGGCAAGGCAAAGTTCCGTGGCATATCCCTGGGGACATCGGGGGTGATTTTCTCGGCGATTTTATTCGGGCATTTTGGTTATCGTGTGCCTGATGGTGTGGGCACGATGGGGCTTGTGCTTTTTGTCTTCTGTGTGGGGATAACTGCGGGGCCGGGATTTTTCTCGGCATTCGGGAGGAAAGGCGCTAAGCTTGCCAAACTCTCAGGAATCGCGGTGACCACAGGCGCGGCGACAACTTACGTCCTCGCGCGAGTTTTGGATATTCCTTCCGGGCTCGCAGCCGGGCTATTCGCCGGGGCAATGACCAGCACGCCCGGGCTCGCCGCAGGCATCGAGGCCGTACAGGGAGACCCAAGCCTTGTATCTGTCGGTTATGGGATCGCCTACCCTTTCGGCGTGC
>JAFGFR010000267.1 GCA_016930955.1 Victivallales bacterium
AGAAACTTGGCGTGGTGCTCGCGCTGGAGAACCACGGGGGCTTGCCATGCACCGGTGAGGAACAGGTGGAAATCATAGAATCCGTCAACTCGCCTTTCCTCAAGGCTACCGTGGATGTGGGCAACTACATGCAGGTCGGGCAGGAGGGGCAAGAGGGCACTGCTGTCGCCGCGCATCTGGCGGCATACGTACATTTCAAGGATTTCAAGAAAATCCTCCCGGCGGAGGGAAGCCGGATTCCTTGGGAACTCCAGACATGCACTGTCGGTGAGGGGGATGTGGAACATATCGAGTGTCTGAAGACACTCAAGAAGGCTGGTTACAAGGGCTATGTCGCCCTGGAGTACGAAGGCTCCGAGGATGAGAAGGTTGGAGTGCCCAAAAGTCTAGATTTCACACGGAAGGTGATACAAGAAGTTGTTTGAAGTTAAGAGTCGAGAACTAAAGGAGAGTTTGTAATGTATTACACAGGTTTTGCGGACGAGGCCGGGGCGGGGATTGACGCGCAGATACGGGCCACAAAGGAGCTGGGCTGGGAATTTATCGAGTCGCGCAACATTGACGGCAAGAACATCCATGACATATCGGACGCGGAATTTGATGTCGTCTATGGGAAGCTTCAGGAGGCGGGTGTGAAAATCAACTGCTTCGGGTCGGCGATATGCAACTGGGCCAAGAAGATTGACGAGCCCATGACCTCCTCGGTCGAGGAGGTCAAACGCGCGATCCCCAGGATGAAGAGGCTCGGCACAAAGATGATCCGAATCATGAGCTTCGCGGTCCTCCCCGACCGCGGACCCGACGACCAGATGGAGGTGGAACGCTTCAGGCGCGTCAGCGAGATATGCAGGATGTTCAACGACGAGGGTCTCCTGCCCGTCCATGAGAACTGCATGAACTACGGCGGCATGGGATGGAAATACACCTTGAGGCTGGTCGAGAACGTCCCCGGGATGAAGCTTGTCTACGACACTGGCAACCCGATCTTCTCAGATGACCGGACAAAGCCTGCGCCATGCCCCAAACAGTCATCATGGGAGTTCTACAAGAATGTCAAGGAGCACATTGCCTATGTCCACATAAAGGACGGGGTCTGGGACTCCCAAAGCAATAAGTCAATCTTCACCTTCCCGGGCGAGGGCGACGGGAATGTGGTCGAGATAGTAACCGACCTCGTGAAGAGCGGCTACGACGACGGCTTCTCAATCGAGCCGCATCTCGCCGTGGTCTTCCACGACGACTCCATCACTGCCGAGGACGACATCAGATACAACAACTACGTCGAGTACGGCAGAAGATTCATGAAGATCGTCGAGAAGGCCAAGGTCGATGCCTGTGGTGCACAGAGCACATCGTAATCGTGGATCAGCGTTCAGGGAACGTAAGTGAGTTGTAATGGGGCGATGCAGAAATGCCCCGATAGTTTGTTGCCGGCATCTGCGGCCATGGGTTTGGCGTTTTCTGTGCACCCAGCGTGTCCGCCTTACCCATTTCTGTTTTCTTTTTTTCGGAGCGCGCTATGGCGGGCTCGGGATCGTTCCACCAAACGCGCCCGTTGAGAAAATACAACCGGGAAGCTCTGATCCTAAACAATGCAGCAACCCGAAGAGTTAAATCTCAAAAATTCTTCTAACCAAAAAGGTGAAAGCTCATTTAGCCCTAAAGCTTTGCATGTAAATATGTTAGCTGTCATTTTTGAGATTCAACAGTTTCATTTAGGCTTATCTCAACGGCCTGTTATAGCGGTCTTGACATCGCGGGCGAGTTCGATCATCCCGTAAGGTTTCTTTATGAAGCCGTTGGCGCCGAGACTGATGACCTCGTTTATCCGGTCCTCGCTGGCGAGCCCCGAGACTATCAGCACCTTCAGACTCGAGTCTATCTTCCTCATCTCCTCGTAGGCTTCCTTGCCTGAAAGCTTGGGCATCGAGAGGTCGAGCAGCGTCAAAGCTATCTCGTCATGTTTTTCCTTGAAGATTCCTACCGCCTCTTCCCCGTCCTTCGCGGTCACAGTGTCGTAGCCGAGCTTCTTTAAGATGTTCGATGCCGTTGTCCTCATCACCTCCTCGTCGTCCACAACCATCACGAGTCCCTCCCCGAGGGGTATCTGTTCGCTGTAGTCGGGCTCGATCTCGTCCGGGGACTCGCCGGCATCACCCGTGTATTCCGGGAGATACACCGTAACAATTGTTCCCAGATCAATCTTCGATTTCACCTCGATGTAACCGTCGTGCCTCTCGACCATGTCGTGTATGACTGCAAGCCCCAGCCCGGTCGCGTGCTCGCGGGTCGTGAAAAATGGGTCGAATATCTTCGACACTGTCTCGTTGTCCATCCCTATCCCTGTGTCGGTCACGCTGACGGTCCAATATGCCCCGGCCGTCGCCAGAGGCTGCTTCCTCTTGTATTCGGAATCCGGGCATACATGGTCCACGGCGACAGTCAGGGTCATCACCTCGTCAGCGCGGTGTGGTGGAAGATTGGTCATCGCATAGGCGGCATTGTCGCACAATCCCAGAAGGATCTGCTCCATCTGCCTTGGATCCGCCATGACCAACGCCTTGACGGAATAGAGCTCCGCGTCGAGCTCGATGCTCTTGTCTATGGTGTTCTCACAAATCTTCATCAGGTGCCTGACGATGAAATTGAGGTCGACAGGCCTTTTTTCCGGCGGCTCGTCGGCGGTGAGGGAAAGAAGCTGCTGAACCATCACCTCCGCCTTCTCTGCCGAGCTCTCGATAACCTCTATGCTCTCGCGGACATCTGCGGCGGAGGAACCCTTGTCCTTCAGAGAGAACTTCATCATCGATATAGTGCCGGTGATCGCCCCGATGGCATTGTTGAAGCTGTGCGCCAGACCGCTTATCAGGTTGCTTACCACGTTCAGTTTCTGGGATTGCCTGAGCTGCTCGTCCTTCACCTCCTGCGCCGTCATGTCCTCGACAGTGATAACGACATTGTCCAAGCCCTGGGTGTAGTTGAAGGACATGTCGTACACCCTCTGCTTGTTGTCCACCATGACCCTCTCGCGGTATAGCTCCACGGGGTTGTGGGAATGGTAGACCTTGTCTATCACCGCCCTGTAGTCCTGGAGCAGCGGCAGAAGGTCCAGGACGTTTCGTGCGAAAGCCTGCTCAAGCGGGATTTTCGTGTATTTCCTTGCCGCCTCGTTCCACATGGTCACGCTCTTGTCCTTGTCCACGGAGACAACTATGGAATCTATCGAGTTCAGTATGGTGTTGAGGCTGTTCTTAGCGTAGCTGAGATTCCGCTCGGCAAGCCGCCTCTGCCCGGAGTACTTGTGGAAGGCATAGACCAGGAACGCGAAAAGAAAGGCCACATTCGCAAACAACGCGATATAGAGCCTCTGGAATACAACCATCTTGCTGGCGGTGAGAGCCTTCAACCCTTCCTCGACCCCGTCCAGCCTTTCAATGAGCAGCGTGTAGTTTTTTCTGTACTGCTGCGACCTTGCACCCGCGCCTTCTTCATTTTCGCGTTCCTTGTAGCATTCCAGCATTATCTTGCGGAATGCATCTATCTCGGCATTGATCCCGAGTCCACCCTCGACATTGGCCAGGAGATCCGCTCTCTTTTTGGATGACTCCATAATTTTCCAGACATCGTTGAGGTCGCGGGAGGAGGTCTTGTGGAAAATCTCGATGAAAAGCAAATTGGCGGCTGTGATCTCCTGCTTTATGCTCACTGCGCTGTTAGTCAGCTCGGAGGAGATATGTGTCATCGTCTTTATCGTGCGATAGGCAAAAAAACTGATTATGCCCATGCAGAAAAAGGCGAAGAGCAATGCGCTGTAAGTGAGCATCAGAGCCTTCCTGTGCTCCTGCTGTACCGAGTCAACTTGTTTTGGAATATTCCTCATATGTCATCTACAATAATGCCTTGGAGAAAAAAATCAACCCCATTAATTTCAGGTTGAAAATGCCGACGAGGCGTGCTAGGATATCAGTGCAGGATTTAATGGAAGGAGACCTGATGAATCTTACATCCTACGGCGGAGCCAGGGAGGTGACGGGCTCGAGCCATGTGCTGGACACCGGCACGGCGAGAATCATGATGGACTGCGGCCTGTTTCAGGGGCACCGCATCGAGGCGGAGAAAAAGAACAAGGAGATGGACTACGATGCCTCCGCAGTGAGTTGTGTCGTGCTGACCCACGGCCACTGCGACCACTGCGGCCGCCTGCCCATGCTCGGTAAAAATGGCTTTACGGGAAATGTCTACGCCACTCCCGCCACCCGGGACATCGCAGGTCTGATCATGTCCGACACGGCCTACATCCAACAGAAGGACGCCTTGTGGCTGAAGAAGAAGAGGAAATCTGATCATCCCTTCCGCCCGCTCTTCGACCAGAGTGATGTCACATGGGTGCTGAACCAGTTTGTCTCCGTCGGCTACGGCAGGCCGTTCTTCATCGACAACTCCGTCAGATGTACATTCTACGACGCAGGGCATATACTCGGGTCGGCATTCATCGTCCTTGAGCTGCCGGAGGGGCTGAAAATCGGATTCACCGGCGACATGGGCCGAGCAGGTCTGCCAATAATACGCGACCCGCAGAAAATCCCCGACGTGGACTATCTGGTATGCGAGTCGACATACGGGAATCGTCTGCACGACCCTGTTGAATGCGCGATTGGTGAGCTTGCCCAGACCATAAACGACACTTTTGACCGCGGAGGGAAGGTGATCATCCCCGCATTCGCCGTCGAGAGGGCGCAGGAGGTGATTTACCATTTGCACCGGCTTTATCTCGACCAGAAGATTCCCAAGGCCGACATTTTTCTTGACAGTCCAATGGCGACCAACGCCACTACGATCTTCCGGATACACCAGGAATGCTATGACGAGACTGTCCGCGAGCATTTTCTTGACGACAACATCAATCCCTTCGGGTTCGATGATCTGCATTACACCACCAACGTCGAGGAGTCGAAGAGGATCAATGACATCCAAGGCCCGGCAGTCATCATCTCCAGCAGTGGGATGTGCGAGGCCGGAAGGATACTCCACCACCTCAAGAACAATATTGAATCCGACAAGAACACCATCCTGATTGTCGGCTACATGGCCGCAAACACCCTGGGCCGGAGCATTGCCGACAGGAAGGAGGAGGTGAGAATCTTCGGCCTGCCATACAAGCTCAGGGCAAAGGTCAAGATACTCAACACCTTCAGCGCCCATGCAGACTACAACGAGATACTGTCATATGTCGGCGCGCTCGACAAGAACAGGCTTAGAAAGGTCTTCCTGACACACGGTGAGGACGATGCCCTCGATAGCCTCCGCGACAAACTCCTTGGAATCGGCATCAAGGAGGTACAGATTATTGACCCGAAGACACCATATGAGCTCTGATATCTGACAGGGGTTGGCGATGAAGCTGTTGACGATAGTAGGTGCCCGGCCGCAGTTCATAAAGGCAGCGGCGGTCTCGGCGAAGATTTCCGATCTGGGCGCGGTGGGTCGCGCCTCGATCGAGGAGGTTATTGTCCATACCGGGCAGCATTACGATGCCGGCATGTCGGAGATATTCTTCCGTGAGCTCGGCATTCCCAGCGCGAGACACAATCTCGCCGTAGGCTCGGGCAGCCATGCTGTCCAGACGGCGGCAATGCTCGAGGGACTTGAGAAGGTGATGGTCGAGGAATCGCCCGGCATGGCATTGGTCTACGGCGACACCAACTCGACTCTTTCCGGGGCGCTGGCGGCTTCCAAACTGCACATCCCAGTGGCACATGTCGAGGCTGGGATGCGTTCGTTCAACCGTAACATGCCCGAGGAGATCAACCGGATTGTCGCCGACCATTTGGCTAGCCTTAACCTTTGCCCATCGTTGACATCGATGGACAATCTCGCGCGCGAGGGGCTGGAAGGCACCTCTGTGCTCACCGGCGACATCATGTACGACTGCGCACTAAAATTTGCGAAGCTCGCAGAAAAGCTTCAGGACCCGCTGTCGAAATTCTCGCTCCATAGCGGGAGATACGCCCTGATGACCTGTCACCGTGCCGAGAACACAGACAACTGTATGCGAATCTCGCAGATCGTCAGCGCCGCAAATGAGCTTTCACAAAAGCTCGATGTGGTATTCCCGATACACCCGAGGACAGGCAAGATGCTCGAGTCATTCTCGCTTTCGCTGGCCCCGGGAGTGAAGACACTCCCTCCCCTGGGCTATCTGGACATGCTCCTGCTCGAGAAACATGCCGCAGTTATCCTGACTGACTCCGGAGGCGTGCAGAAGGAGGCATTTTTCTTCTCAGTGCCCTGCATCACCATGCGTGACGAGACGGAGTGGGTCGAGACTGTGCAGCTGGGCTTCAACGTCCTCGTCGGCGCTGACGGCGGAAAGATCCTCAGCGCTGTCGAAGACCTCAACGCCAACCCGCCGCATCTTCCTGACGAAAAACCCTACGGCAACGGCGATGCCGCCGACAAGATAATATCCGCATTGTGCGGGTTCCGCCCCTGACTCCGATTATTTTTGCCAACCAGTGCATCAAGCCCCACCACCCCCCTTTGAGGCTGAAGTGTCTTGAAGTTCTCATTCAGCTATCCGATGGCCACCCGGCTTTTCTACTGATACTGTCCGGAACTGCTCCCTCATGCCTTCAAAACTTCCCGTGGCCGCGCGGCCTGCCATTTTGGATGCGAGGCCAGAGCGAGGAGGGGGTCAATATTGCTTTGTGTCCCTCTTGATCTTGATCTTTACTTGTTCTTTTTTCCTGAGGAACTCGTCCTTGGTCATTTTCCAGCCGTCCCATTGGTTATTGAGAGTTTTGAGGTTGGGGAGAAGTCCGAGGAATTCCAGATTTGTGACTTGCTCCGGAATCGTGAGGCGCTCGAGTTTGGGCAGACTTTTCAATGCCGAAAGGTCGTGGAGTTCCGTGCATCCGCTTAGTGAGAGAGCCCTAAGCGGCATTCCTGCAAGCACTGAGATGTCGGACACGGAAGTGTTGTGGAGCTCGAGGTACTCGAGGTTCAAACCCCTGAGCGGGGAGATGTTCGACACGGGGTTGTCGGCGCAGTCAAGCTGTCTGAGCGCCATGCCGGAAAGAGGCTCCAGGGTGGAGATGTCGTTCTCGCTGCAGTCAATCAGGGAGAACTCCAGACCTCTCATGAACTCGATCGAATCGAGATGCCTTGCATTGCATCTGAACGCCGAGGAAGAGAAGTTCTCGGCACAGAGCCGCCATAGCTTCTGGCGCATTTCCGAAGACATTGAATGCGAATCGGTATCTGAGAGATATCCCATCAAAGTTGACGAAGGGGTCACACGGTCATTTGGGAAACGCCGGAAAACTCTGGTGAAGATATCGTGGGCTTGCTCGATCTGTCCGGTCTTGAAGTACAGCATGCCCTGGAGCAAAAAGAGATCCATGGTCTCACCGTATCCGCTAAGGAGTATTGTGTCGTGCAATGCTTTTTTCAAATCCCCAAGCTCGCTGTTCACATATGCCCTCTTGAGCAGAGCCTGAGATGAGATGCCTGAGCTTAGCTTGCTGTTATAAACTCTTGTATACGAATCTTTTGCAAGTTCGAGGAAGAGTTGTTTCTCCTTGCCGGAGAGTTTTCTGCTTTCACGGTAGAACCCGTCTCCCTCGACGGTCGGGGGTACCAGCTCGGGAAGCTCCTTGGTGAAAACTTTGATGTTGCTGAAAACTTTTCCTTTGCCGAAGGTGTAAATCCCGAAAAACCCGTCCTCGAGGTAAAATATGTCTTTTGTTGACAAGAGCAGCCTTCCGTCGCAGAAGAGCCTGAGCTGCGGCCCTTCCTTCTCGGCCCTGACCCTGTATTTTCTTGCGGGCTGAAGCGAGAAGTCCACGGAAGCCTGGAACCCTCCTCTTTTCTGTATGATTGCACTGGTGTTGCCGACTCCCCCGATCTGAAGGAAGTAGCCGCGTTTCGAGGGTTCTTTCTCCGATGCGGCGAGAATGATGCTCAGATCCCCTCCGACGAGCAGGTCTTCCGGGTCGGGGACTTCGGCATCGAATTCGAGTGCTATATTGCCATAGGAAGGTTCCGAATACAGAAGTATGTATGAGTCTCCCCCCTTGGTTTGGACTGCATGCAATGCATTGTCGCGCACCTCCCATTTCCCGCTAGATGGGAGCCATTCGCGGTGCAAGGCCTCTTCCGAAGCGGGGGAGATCAACCTGCCCCGCCCCCAGTCGGCGAACCTTTTTGTCTCGTAAACAACGAAAGTCCTGATCAACACGGCTATCAGGATAAGGACGCACAGCCCGAAGATTGACTCGGTTCGGTGCCTCTTGAAAAACATCCTCATGTGGTGCAGTGCATTGGGCTTCTCGGCAGAAGTGGCATAGTTCTCGGTATAGTTCTGGATGTCCTTGATCAGTTCGTCTACAGTCTGATAGCGGTCTTCCTGCCTCAAGGCCATGGCCTTCAAGGCGATTGCGGCCAATGGAGGGGGGATGTTGCGTTCGGGGGACCTCTTCAGCGGATGTATTATATCCCCGGCCATGGTTTTGTCTAGCAGATCAGCGATTTCAGTTCCCCTGACGGGTTTTTTCAAGGTCAGCATTGAGTAAAGCAGGGCACCTAGGGAATAAATGTCGGTCAGGGTGTTTTTGAGGTGGTTATGGCCTGCAGCCTGTTCCGGGGCCATGAAGCCCGGGGTCCCCTTGATTTCTCCGTCCATGGTGTGATGTGAAGGGGTTTCGTTGTCTTTTTGGTAAGCATCCACTGCTGCTTCCTGCGTGCAATCATGCCAGGGATTTCGTTCTTCCAGGGATTTTGCGAGGCCCCAGTCCACGACCAGCACCTCCCCGTAGCTCCCGATCTGGATGTTCTCGGGCTTGAGGTCGAGGTGGATGATGTTTTTCGAATGCGCGAAGTCGATGGCGTTGCACACGTTGAGGAAGATATTGATCAGGTGCATCATGTTGTACTTCTCCCGGTACCTGGGGGCATCCGAGGCGATGTTCATCAAAACATGTGCCAGGCTCTCGCCCTCGATGAGCTTCATTGTGAAATAGGGCTTGCCGTTGTTGTCGAGTCCGATGTCGTGGATGGGGACGATGTTGGGATGTTCGAGGTTTGCGGTGATTCTTGCCTCGTAGACGAAGCGGGTCATGTTTGTCTCGTGTTCGCGGGTATCTTCCGAGAGCACAGCCATCGCCAGGTCTCTGGCTGTGTCTCTGTCCCTCACCTTGATTATCTCCTTCATGCCTCCTTTGCCGATCTTCTCGGGATGTCTGTATTTCCTGGGGGGTTTCCGGGTGAGGCTTTCGACGAAGATTTTTTTGATTGAGTCGAGTGATATGTTCTGGGTTTCCCCGGAAAGGAGGCTGCCCAACTGGTCGCTGTCGAGTTGCGCATCGGCCTTCATCGTCGTCTGAAAATCAAGAGATGAATCAGAGTGTTTTCGGGTTCTTCCCATGATGTCCACCTGAAGTCACGGGTTCTAGCATATATTTATCCCGCACTAATGTACAGCCTTGCACATCGCTTGCAACACGGCAAGAGGAAAAAACTATTTTGAAATTGGCTCATTGGAGAATATCTTCTCAGAGATGTAGTGTGAGGCAAAACTCTCTGAACACGAGTTCTTCGTTGACGTTCCAGGAGAGGTTCTGGAGAAGTTTTTCGGATTTATTGAGGAATTTCAATGCGGTCTGTTGGTCTGGGATGGAGTGTTTGATGTCGAGATGTCCGTATATCTCGGGGTTTGGCAGTGATTCAATGGAAGCTCCCGAGGCGAGCTCGAATGCCTGGCCGAACCAAGTGTGTATCAGGCTGATGAAGCAGGATCTCAGCCTCAGGTATTCCGAGGACACTGCTGCCTCGTATGCCTCGGTGATGCGTTTCCTGATGCCGGTTGGTGTCTTCAAGTCTGGATTTTCGGCATCGTCCAGACGTTTTTGCCACAGGGGTAGTATATTGGCCTGAGCCTCTTCCTTTAATTGTCTGGAGGTCTCGATGAGTGCCGAGGCACATTCTTCGCCGACAGAGATGTCTGGTTGTCTTGAGCAGAGAAGGCGCATAAGCGAGAGTATGACGTTCTGTGTGTTTTTGAAATTGTACGAGCATGAGTTCGTCAGCATTGTGATTATATGGCATCGTGATCTGATTGTGGGGAGCAGAGAGAATGGTTTCTGTGTATTGAGCACTAACAGGGAGTCCTTTGGTGGCTCTTCGAGGGTCTTGAGGAATGCGTTTTGTGCCATGGTGTTGAGGCAGTCTGCATCGTATATTATGCCGACTTTTCTGAGTCCTTGGAAGATGTTTGAGAGGTAGAACAGCGAGTTGAACCAGCGCATGGTGTCGGGTTCGTTGCTGTCTTCGCCGATCACGATTTGCCTCGATTTTGACACTGGCGAGAGAGTGAAGAGCCCGGCATAGGTTCCGGTGGCTAACTGCGAGCAGACTGTGCATACTCCGCAGGGGGAGGAGTCATCCAAAGGATTCGGGCATGCGCCGGCCTGTGCGATCAACGCGGAGAACTCCTTGCGCACCTCGAGGCTGTCGCTGTAGAGGAGGTAGGCATGCGCCAGCATGCGGTTCTTGGCGGCATTCAACAGAGCCCTCGTCTGAGAGGGGAATTTTTCCAGGTATTTGTCCTTCAGAGTCTGCATTGTTTTACTGGAGAGTTGTCATTTTTGGGTTGCGGGACTTTGTCCAAGTGTTTTGCGGCAAGTCTCGATTATGTCCTGCACGTCGGCCATTCTGCCTGTTCCGTCTTCTCCGCAGGCCACCCTGCCTCGGTCGGGGCCGACGAGAATCACCCCCTGTCCGAGCAGTGTCTCCACGTTGCGCTTGACGGCGGGATGGCTCCACATCTTGGGGTTCATGGCCGGCGCGATGATTGTTGGTCCGGAATAGGATACTGCCAAGGTCGAGAGTGCGTCGTCGGCGATTCCAGAGGCGAGCTTGCCGATGAAATTGGCGGTGCACGGGGCGATGAGCAGCAAATCCGCCTCGTCTGACAGGGCGATGTGCTTTGGCTGCCATTCCGGAAGCTCCCACAAGGTTGTTATGACGGGGTTCCGAGAGATCGCCAGAAAGGTCGCCGGTGTGACGAGTTTCGATGCGGAGTCGGTCATGACCACCCTGACGGAGACCGACTGCTGTACCAACTTGCTGCAGAGGTCGGCGGCCTTGTAGGCGGCGATCGATCCTGTGACTCCAAGAACAACAGTTTTGTCTTTCATCTGAAAAATCCTGTATCATTGAGTCTTTTTGTATTTTTATGCAGGACATCGACGAGTCTCTCGAGGTCGTCGACTGCCTGTCCGACATTTTTGTTTACTATGAGGAAGTCGTAATTGCACCATTTCTCAAGTTCCGAGCGGGCGTTTCTCAGTCTTAGCTCGATGTCGTGCTCTGCCTCCGTGCCCCTGGCTCTCAGGCGTCTTTCCAGCTCATTGAAATCGGGAGGTGCGATGAAGACGAGCTCGATGCATCTTGACAGCACGGCATCTTCTGAGGCGCAACGTTTTATCTGCATGGCCCCCTGGACGTCAATATCCAGGAGGACATCTTTTCCTGCGGAGACTTTAGAGACGATCTCGGAGCGTAGGGTACCGTAGTTTTTGCCGTGGACAGAAGCGTGCTCGATGAAGTCGCCGTTTGCGACTTTCGCGGCGAAAGCCTCTTCGGACATGAAGTGGTATTCTTTGCCGTCATTCTCTCCAATCCGTGGTTTTCGGGTGGTGCATGAGACGGAAAAGCTGATCTGCGGATTGCGTTCGATCAGTATTTTGCAGACCGTTGACTTCCCGGTGCCGCTGGGCCCCGAGACGACAAGCGCCAGCCCGAGTCTGGCTGGTTTCTCAGACATTTTCATCTCCTGATTTTTTCTTTTGCGTGCTTGAACCGGCGCTAACGAATGAGATTGAGAATCTATCATCATTTGCAAGATATTCAATGACTGCCACATTTCCGTCGAGAGTTGTTGATCCGGCGCAGACCTCGCCCCTTCCAGCGGCATCGGTGTTTTTGAAGTGTTTGTGGACATGGCCGCACAAAGACAGGTCTATTGTGCCCGACAGGAGCAATGAGCTTAGCGTCTGGCGGTTTTTCAGAGATCTCCTTGCACCCAGGTTGCCCTGTTTGAGCCTGACGGGGAAGTGCCCTGCGAGTATTCTGGGTTTGGTTTTTTTTTCGGCGCACCATTTGGAGATAATCTTTGCGTCGTGTTCTTTCAGGCTGCCGGAGGAAAGGAATATGTTTGTCGGATGACACTCGTTCAGGACTATAAACTCGCATCCTCCAAGTTCAAGTCTGATGGGCAGTTCCTCGAGGTCCCATCGCATGCCGTTTATGGTATAAAAAGCGTCCTTTAGAGCCTTCTCGCACGCCTTGTCCTTGACGTAGGCATCGTGATTGCCGGGCACATAGAGGAATTCGATGCTGGAGGAGATCAATGGGGCGAGCTGTTCCATGGCTTTTTCGAACTCCGCCGGCTGGCCGGTGGAGGTTATGTCCCCGGTGCAGACAGCCACATCCGGCTTCTCCCGGAGGATGAACTCGACGGCCTTGTCCAGCATGGCGGGGTCATGGTTGAAACTTCTGCGGAATGTATGGTTGAAGAAACCGAGAATCCTTTTGTCGAACAGTGCCGAGAGGTGCTGCGGAGCCAGGCACGCGTGGGGGTCTGAGAAATGTATTATTTTCATGTCGTGTGCCGGCCGCCCAGGGCGGGCTCGAGATTCTGCGGCTCCCACTCTTCGAGTCTTGACTTGATGAAGTCAATAATTCGCTGGTGCTCCTCCTTGCCGTTCCCGGCTACACGGAATGGCTCGCCGAACTCGATATAGACCTGATTGCTTCGGTTGACCGGGCCGAAGTCCTTCAGCAGCCAGCCCTTGCCCCAGAAGTCGGTTTTCAACGCGAAAGGCACGATGGGCACCCCGGTGCTCTTGGCGAGCTTTATCCCTATGGTGTTGAAGTTTTTCGGGGAGAACTGCTGCATCCGGGTGGACTGCGGGAATATGACGAGTGACGTGCCGAAGCCGAGTTTCTCCTTGCCTTGTGACATGACGGCCTTGAAGTCCTCCTTGGGATCCCTCCTTGAGACAGCCACGGGGTCTCTTGTCCTCATGATTGATCCGAAAAGAGGATAGTCGAGGAGATTTTTCTTTACGACGAAGGTGACTTTTTTCCTTGGGACGATGATTGAAGGCATGAGGAAGGTCTCGGCGGTGCTCATATGGTTCCCAATGAAGATCGCCGGCTCGTTTGTCAGGGAGATGTTGTCGAGCCCCATGAAATGGCAATGCGCCCCGCAGCGCTCATGGCAGCGCAGCATCCTGTACGAGGACTCGACCCATGCATCATCGTCGTATCGCCCTTCTATCGAGTATCTTCTGGCATCGAGGACTACCCTCATGATATTGAAGTAGAAATACCATCTTGTTCCGAGTAGCAGGCGGTCGAGGAAGTCCCTGGCATTGTCGGCAGGGGTATGGTAAGAATTGCCTGGATAATGGTTAACCATAAAAAAATCCCAGAGAGAAACCTGCCTCAAAACTCGAATGACAACCGTCGATGGTCAAAGATAGCCTGGATTGATGAAATCACAAGAGCCTCAAGCAAAATTGGGTGTATGTGGGATTTTGAATTCCATGAGGTCGCCGCTGAATACTCTTTGTGGCCCATGAGGCGTGTCCAGGATCATCTCTCCGGTGGGGGGCAGATTCGAACAGATGCCATCAATGATCTTGCCCGAGTCGAGTTTGACGGATACTCTTGATCCCAGAAGTTTGTTTTCGGAGCGCCATAGGGTATGAACTTTGCTGATGTTTTCAGTTGCCAGGGCACGGAACTTGAGGAGGTCGCTGTAGAGCGATTCTGCGAAATCCGCAAGTTTGTATTTTTTCCCCGTCTCTGCCAGGAGTGATGTCGCGGGTTTGTCTATTGAGTCGCATGTCTTTGTCGGCATGTTGACATTTATTCCTATGCCCGCCACAACGGCCTTGATCCGGTTGCCTTGCGGGGCAGTAAGGGTCTCGGCGAGGAGTCCGGCGATTTTCATGACTTTTCCAGGCAGACGGAGAGAGTCGCAGAAGATGTCGTTGGGCCATTTGACCCAGAAATTGATTTCCGGGGCGAAATCTCTGAGGGTCTCGAGTGACGCGAGCGCGCATATCCATAGGGAGGCATGTGCGGGGAAAGCGGGTTCTATGATGACATAGCTTGCATATATGTTCTCATCTGGCGGGGAGAGCCAGTTTCTGGCGAGCCTGCCGCGTCCCGCAGTCTGCGAGCGTGCGAGCACCATGCAGTTGTTGTGGATTCCCGCCCCGCCGCCGGAGGGTTGCTCCAGTTCGCGCAGGGCGTAGCGGTTGGTCGAGTCTATGCTGTCGAGACGAATAATCATGGCATCATCCAAAATAGCAGGCTGCAAGGCCATCGGTAGTTTTGAGATTAACCCAAGCACAAAAATTCCAAGGTTTTTCAGTATGGCCAGAGTTTCTCGACGCTGTCCGAGCTGACCCAGCCCTCGGAATGAACGTCGCGAATCCTTGCCCAGTCATGCCTTTCCTCCTCGATGCTCACCTCCATCCCAGGACGGAGGTCGAACTCGATCTTGCGCGATGTGATCGTCGGCAGAGAATAAACATTGACGTCCTTTTTCACGACTATAGCATTGTTTGGGCTGTAAGTGCTGTTGATCTGGGTTATGTAAGCGACAGATCCGGTCATGAGCATGATGAGGCAGGACACGAGGGTTGACACCCATTTGCGGGCTGACAGGAAACGTCTGGCTACGAGGGCGAGCCATGACAACGACCATGCGAGAGCCGTGAAAAGCAGCCATGAGTCAGGTCTGAAGGTGTCGCGCAGATTCACCATTGACTGTATGGGGTTCTGTGAGGTGCCGATCTCGGGGAGTCCAAGCGACCTGCGGATATAGTTCAGGTTCTCCATGATCTCGCTGTCCGACGGGTTCAGTCGTCTTGCCTTTTCATAGAAGACCAGTGCCTCGGGCTTCTTGCCCTGCTGGTACAGGCAGTTGCCGATATTGTAGAGCAGGGCGGGGTCGGGTGTTCTCGGGCTGAGAAGCTCTTTAAAAAGCTTCTCCGCCTTATCGAATTGCCCGCTGTCATGCGCCTCGATGGCGTTGTTGAACGCCGCGCTTGCCGCATCCACAGGTGTTGACAGGGCCATCCCGGTGCCGATCAGCAAAAAGATGGAAACCCTCCTTAGGGTGTCCAGGAGTTTTTTCTTGAGCTCCTGCGGTGCTTCGTGTGCGTCGTGGGGCATGAATGAAGACATGCTCCCCGAGCGTAGGCAGTCGGCAAGCTCCGTGTCATCGACTTTCTCGGCAAGCTCCATGGCGCTGGTTCCCGGAGGGTATCCCAGCAGGTCGTTGAGGTAGGGTGTTATGTCGCTTTGTATGAGGTGATGCATCTGGTCGGTGGGGGTGTCCTCGAGTATGTCGAGGATTCCGCGTTTTCTTTTTTTTGCGCTGTTTCTTCGTCTGAGCCGCGGGTCGGCACGCAACTTTTCCAGCCGGAAACAGGCAAGCTCATAGGCTCCGAAAAACAACGGGCCGACGGCAAACAGCAGAATGATCTGGAAAAGCCTGTTCCTGTAGATAGGCAGCAGCACCCCGCCATGCTCCTGCCTCTTCAGGTACATTATGCTGTCCCTGACTTTGTGCCTGGAGTCCTGTGCCTCCCTTTCTGCGCGAGAAGAGTCATCCGAGGTGTCCAGCACCATGGAGGACACGACCTTGTCGCCTTCAGCGACGTTGAAGTCCTCCGTGAAACGTGTTTGCCTGTATGCCTGCTCGGAGGGGCAGAATGTACAGAAACTCAGATCGATGTCTAGCATTCCCTCGGCCTTGGGTATCATGGCGTAGCGTATTTCAGCCTCGGACCTGCCGTCTGCCGAGGGATCGGATTTCTTCACTTCCGGGGGGTATATTCTCATTCCCTTTATGTTGAGCGGCGGGGCGACGAGAGTCTCGACAGTGCCGTTTCCGGAAAGGTTTATCTTGAGTGTCTCCGGCGCGCCAGCCTTCATTTCGGAGGATGAGATGTCAACCGACATCTGCCATTCACCTACAAGGCCTAGAAATATCGATCCCTCCGGTACGGGTGGCAAAGGGACGACCCTTCGCTCGGGCATATCGGCGACAAGGTTATGCTTGATCGTCCGGTATGACGCGAAAAAACTGTCGCGGATGTCATCAAACGGATCCCCGCCTCTGCGTCCTGGCTCCCTGGGCAGCTTGATAACGCATGGAATGGTGATTTTCCCGTTTGGAACTCCTGTGGAGATTGCACGGAAGGCGGTTTTGAATATGTCAACATTATAGATTTGTTCCTCGAGCTTGACAGTCCTCCTGACCGGCGGCAGGAAGTTCGGGGCATCCGGATTCAACCGCCCGTAGTTGCGCAGTACTATTTTGTCGACCTCGACTGCCGGCCATGAGCAGCTCACTGGCAGCCCCCTCAATGAGTACATCCTTAACTCCAGATCCACCTCCTCGCCGATGAAAATCTCTTCCCGTGGGCTCAGAAGCACGGCCGAGACATACAGCAATTCCTCCAGATCCGTGGCTTTGCCATCTGCCGTCACGAGCTTTTGTTTATATGCGGTGAAAGTCAGTGGAGCTGACTTTCTGACCACATGCCCTGCATCTATTTCCAACTCGGGAATGGTGAATTCACCCTCCTTGCTGACAGTGAACGTGTAGACCGTCTCGAACGTGTCCAACCGCTTGGTGTTGATTATGGTTGTGCGTTTGCTCTGCATGGGCTCACCGGAGGCCCAGTTCAGCCCGGGTATTACCGGCAGATCCACGATGCCGAGGAACCCGATGGTGGAGATAAGTTTCAGTTCTGCAGGCTCGCCGAGCAGCACCTTGGTTGGGCTGATCTCTATCCGGATGTCCCCCTGCCCAACGGCAGGCAACAAGCCCGGCCTTGCCAGCAACCAAACGCCAAGCAATAAAACACCACAAAAAGTGCGGGGAAAGCATTTCCCGAGTACTTTTCTTCGCATGAAAACAAACCTCCTTAAAGCAGACAGCCCATCAAATAGAACATCAGAAAGTGAAAACTCAAGCCCTCCAAGGCAAAAAAACATGTTCCGGTTCACGGTTCACGGTTCACGGTTCACGGTTCACGGTTCACGGTTCACGGTTCCGGTTCACGTAAACGGCTAGCCTTTCCCGAATCAAATTTCCACGCCCGATCATTGGAGTGAGCATCGCCACGGACTGAAGCGGAATATCCTTGTCCCCGAACTATTTTTTGATTTTTTCGGCCAAGTTGCAGTTTCCCGGCTTGCAAAAGATTGAATAGGGACTAGCTTATGCGCCCTGTTCAAGCATGGCAGCGGAACCGTATGGAGGCCGTCATTCTCCATTGCTCCTCTTAACTGCTTGTCTTGCAATGGGTTGATGATATGGTGGTTTTGGTGCTCCTTTATGGTGCCCCAAGAAGGATTCTCAGGTTGCATTTGTTATCAAGGAAAAGACTATATGGTGAGGATAAGACTCAAGAGGACCGGCACGAGGAACCTTTCGTGTTTCAGGGTAGTGGTTGTTGACCAGCGTTCGGCGCGGGACGGCAGGACGATAGAGCAGATCGGGTTCTATGATCCTCGTCACGACGAGGAGAGGCTTGATTTGGAACGCTTTGCTCACTGGGTCTCACTGGGTGCGCAGCCCAGCCGGACGGTGGACGACCTTGCCCGGCGCATGAATGATCCAGAGGCGGAGGCCAAGCGTAAGGAAGAGGCCAGGAAGAAGGCGGAGCAGGCCGCCAGGGAAAAGGAGAAAGCCGATAAGAAGCTTGCTGCGGAGGCTAAAGCCAAGGCTGAAGCTGAAGCCAAGGCGAAGGAGCCTGAAGCGACATCCGGGGCCGAGACGCAGGAGGTTGTGGAGGCCGAGGAGAAGGCAGGATAATAATTTTCCGAACAGAGGATTTGACAGTGATTAAGAAACTATTCGATACATTTATGGGCAAGGGGAAGGTGGGTGGCGAATCGGCTCCTGCATCAGCGGCCGGGGGCGACGGCATTCGTGATCTCGAACATTTTGTTGACTATGTTGTTCGTGCCTTGGTTGACCAGCCGGATCTTGTGAGGATCGAGACGGTCACCGGGGAGAGGGGCCTGGTTATTCAGGTAGTCTGCGCGACGGAGGATGTTGGCAAGATAATTGGCAAGAACGGGAAGACTATATCAGCCATCCGCGCTCTGGTCAGCGGGGCGGGGAGGCGGTTCGAGAAGGCTTTGACTGTCGAGGTGAAGGACTGAGGCACCACCAGCACGGGAATTGACAGATTGACCATAGACATAGTCACCATATTCCCGGGTGTATTTGCCGGGCCCTTCGATGAGAGCATAGTTGGCAGGGCGGTCGAGAAAGGGCTATTGAGGATCAATGTTGTTGATCTTCGTGAGTTTGCTTTTGACAAGCGTCGTAGAGTGGATGACAAGCCTTACGGCGGCGGGCCTGGGATGCTGATGATGTGCGAGCCGCTTTTCAGGGCGGTCGAGAGCCTTAGGGCAGAGAAGTCAAAAGTGATTCTGATGACGCCTCAGGGTGAGGTATTCCGGCAGAGCATTGCCGAGGGATTGTCAGTGGAGAGTCACTTGGTGATTATTTGTGGGCACTACGAGGGGGTGGACGAGCGGGTGAGGCTAGATCTTGTGGATATGGAGATTTCGATCGGCGACTTCATACTGACGAACGGGAATTTGCCGGCGATGGTTTTGACGGAAGCGGTAGCGAGGCTGGTTCCAGGTGTTCTGGGGTCAGCAAAGTCCTGTGAGAGCGATTCTTTCTCGAATGGGATGCTGGAGTATCCCCAGTACACGCGGCCTGAAAATTTCCGTGGCCAGAAAGTGCCGGAGGTCCTGCTTTCTGGGGACCACGGTCAGATAAGGGCTTGGAGGGAGAGCGAGGCTTTGAAGAGGACAACGAGAAGGCGGCCCGATTTGCTGGGCGCAGGAGAGAAATGATGAACTTGATGGATATGATCAACAAGGAACAGGTGGTGGATCGCGTGAAATTTGATATTGGCGACACTGTGAACGTGCATACCAAGATAGTGGAAGGCGACACGGAGAGGGTGCAGGTTTTCAAAGGTACCGTCATAGCGAAGAGCGGCTCAGGGATAAAGGAGAATTTTACCGTCAGGCGTGTGGCTTTTGGCATCGGTGTGGAAAGAGTGTTCCCCCTCAACTCGCCACGCATAGCCAAGATCGAGGTCGAGCGCAAGGGAAGGGTAAGGCGTGCGAGATTGAACTATCTGCGCGGCAAGACCGGCAAGGCTGCCAGGATCAAGGAAAAGGCCCGCAGCTAGAATTGCCTGGGGTCTTTGAATGCCCTTTGCAGAGATTCGAATCCTGCGTAGAGTGTTGTGAACTCGTCATAATCCGGTGAGTCTTCGGGCGGCCAGAATGTGTTTGCTTGGATGTTGGCCATGACGTTTGCGGCGCAATCCCTTGCATGTGGGATGAGGTTTTCCATCGAGTCCCAGATATGTATTCCGCTGACTGACATGGTCTTGTGCAGGAGGAAGTACCCGCATTGGATTGTTTTGTCCTTGTAGTTTTTCTGTGAGCTGAGGAGGATATGGTAGAGTGGGAGCTGCAGGTTCAGCCATTTCATGTTGTCTTTCCCCGAGTTGAATGCTGCGATGCCGGTGGGGTCATCCGGGCGGAGTTTCTTCAGGTGGTCTTTCTCGGGTTTGATTTTTGAAGTGTCCTCCGAGTCGAATGTCTTGTAGTCGAGTATCCTGATGATTGAGGGGTCGTGGATATTTGTCTCGATCCGGTCAATTGTGCCTTTGACGATGAAGTCCTCCGGGGAGCCCAGGATGTGTCCCGAGACGGGAAGCTCGGCATCGGTGATGCGCCAGCCCTTTTCGGTCTCCGCTGCTTGGAGTGTAGCGAATCTCGCAAGTCTCTGGAGGATGCTTTCGAGCTGTATTGCCGCGGAGACTGGGGGGGAGTTGCCGAAGAGGAGCGAGAAGTGTTTCTGAGCAGTGTCGTGGAGGAAGTTGTTGATTTCGCCCGGGTCGGTTGATTCCCTGAGGCGGAGGCATGCCGCGAATTGTTTAAGTATATGGTGCATGAAAGTCCCGAACTCCGCCGGGTCCATCTCGTCCTTGTCGAAATTTTCCTGGGACATCCCGAGGCATTTTTTCAGGTAGAACCTGAAGGGGCATGCAAGGTATGACTTGAACTCCGTCACATGCAACGAGCTGATATTTGCGTTGAATTCTGGTGGGTCGAGCAGCCATGCCGGGGAGAACTCGTGCTGTTTCTCGTCGGGCGGCTCGGACTCGGCGAAAAGCCTCATGGCGCGGGAAAGCAGGACATTGTCGTCGCATTTGAATAGAAGTCTCGATGGCTTGAGCGGGTTGTTGTCTTTTCCGCGTTTTCCGACTATCATGTGGACGGAGCCGCTTTCCCTGGGCTTCATCAGGGACTGCAGGATGAAAGAGTCGCGTGCGAAGCGTCTGGCGTTGTGGCCGAGGTTTAGTTTCTGGAGCATCGAGTCTGGGAGGAATGCGTCGCCGACGACCGAGTCTGGGAGGAAGCCGTCGTTCATCCCGGATATGATTATGTGCCGGGCTTCCTGCCATGGCATCTCGAGCCATCCGAGTAAATCCAGCGCGTGTGCTGGCTTGTCATGGTAGATGGCCTTTGACTTCAGCATGCGGCATAGTATATCGAGGGATTCTTGGTTGTCCAGGCCGGCAAAGGATTCCGCGGCATGTAAGTTCCCGAGTATCTCGTCTATGTGCGACGCGGCCTGCGAGAGCATCCTATCCCTCTGGGAAACTTCGGGGTGTATCTCGGTGTCGGCGTAGATTTCAGACAGCAGCTCCCTGACGAAACTCGATATTGGTTTTGCGGCGAAGGATTCGATGATCGCGCGGCATTTGGCGACGAGGCTATCGAGGCAGGGGTTTTCGAAGCCGCATTTCGGGGACAAGCCGGAATCGAGGTGTTCGAGTGAGAAGGTGTCGAGTGGATCTAGAATCCCCGAAGGGCCGGAGAGGGAGTTCGCAGAAATGAAATATTTCAGGAAGTCCGGGTTGCGGGCAAGCTCGGCGACGGCCTCCAAGCTCTGTGCCGAGGCGAGACGTGAAACACATTCCAGGAGATGGCATACCGGGCTTTTCGCCAAAGTTTTCCCGGCGGGGTCGTAAAGCTGTATGCCGTGTCGTGCGAGGGTGTTGTCGAGGGAGGGGAAAAGCTCCTCGTTGGCGGCGCAGAGCGCCAGCTCGAAGGCTTTGATGTTCGTGTCAATTCCGGCCAGCACCTGCACAGCCGTCTCCGCTTGGCTCTCGCATCCCCCGGCGACATGTATCCATGACTCGTCGGGAATCTTTATATCTGCCGTTTCCCAGAATTCCGGCTCAGGCCTGCCGAAGTGGTCGAAATGAACTGAAAGGTCTTCCGGGGCGTGTATCCATATCTCGACGTGGACGGATTTTGAAATTTCAGCGAGTTTCTCCATGGCCAGCGGGACGGGGTCTGGCACACCGGCGACAATTATCTTGTCGAAATCTCCGTTGAGGACAATCCGGCTGTCCCTCTTGGCGCGGTTGAACTCCTTCATGCCGGCACTTGCGAGTTTCGCAAGAAACAGATTCTCGATCTCCGCCAGCTCGCCCCACCTCCGGCTTTCCTCGAAATCCATCCCCGCCACGTCCTGCATTGTCAGCCCCGCCTCGCCCAGACGGTTCTGCAGCAGAAGCATTCTTTCAGCCACGCCCATGGCCCATCTTAGATCCCTCTTGATCGCCGACGGCACCGGGAAGACCGAGGGAAAACGCCGGATGTCAGCGTTTTTAAGAACGGACACCCAGACGATGAAGGCCAAACATGTCCCGGCGACAGAAGGATCCTTCGCGGCCTGCTCCAGCAGAAACGCAGGCGCCACTATCCTGCCGGTCAAGACTGAGGCCTTGTTGGATTCCGCGAATTTCGCAAGTTTTTTCCTGAATGCCCTTCCTGATTGCACTGTGGGAAGTATGAAAAGCATGCGCGAAAGGTCGAGGATACCGTCCTTGAATTCGTGGTCGGCGGCGAGCCTTTCCGTGACGATTTCCAAAAGCGTCCTGTCCCAACCAAGAAAAATTCTCTTTATTCCCATGTCACCTGATCTTCAGAGTTGCCAGACCACAGAGCGCCAAAATCCCGGCAAGAATCCAGAAACGCACGACGATCTGGCTCTCCTTCCAGCCTTTTCTCTCGAAATGGTGATGTATCGGGGCGCAGAGGAAAATCCGTTTCCCGGTAGTCTTGAAACTGAACACCTGGAGCATCACCGAGAGGCATTCCATGACGAAGACACCGCCGACGATGATGAGGGTCAGCTCCTGCTTGACGAGGACGGCGACGAGTGCGATTGTGCCACCGAGGGCCAGGCTTCCGGTGTCGCCCATGAACATCGATGCCGGATGGCAGTTGTACCAGAGGAACCCGATGGACGCGCCGGCGATGGCCGAGGCGAATACCCCCACCTCGCCCGCGCCGGGGATGTAGGGTATGCGCAGATGCTCGGCGAAGATGCGGTGTCCGCAGAGATACGCGAAGGCAGCATAGGCCAGCGCGGCGAATATCATGCAGCCCACCGCCAGGCCATCCTTCCCGTCGGTGATGTTGACAGCGTTTGACGCCCCCACGACGGCGATCATTCCGATAGCCAGAGCCAGGGATGCCCCGGTGGCGCCGGTGAGGACGGGATTCTTCAGGAAAGGCACCATGAACGTCCACATGTATTGGTCGCTGCTAGGGATGCTTAGGACGAAGATCACGGCGCAGAGCGCGATGACGCATTGGAATGAGATCTTGAGTTTTGCGGAAATCCCGTCCCTCCTGCGCTTGACGACCTTGACATAGTCGTCCAGAAAACCTACGCCGCCAAGTGCGAGCAAAGTGCCCAAAAACACC
>JAFGFR010000268.1 GCA_016930955.1 Victivallales bacterium
AAAAAATTGAGGCTGGGGGTTTCCGGGAGGAAAATGATGTTGAGGCTAAGAAGAAAAATTAACTCTTAAAACACCAAGGAAGTTGGGATAGGCGTAATCAGGCCAATTTTCATGTACGGGCGACGAGGATGATCGAGACGAGAAGCCGGGGACTTCAGGGGAGGTCGGCACTGCCTGGGAACGCGGGGTTCACTGAATATCCACGGTGCAGCGCCTACCAATCTCTAAGGACTTTTTTCGTCCTGGTGGATTTCAATTCGCGTTCCCTCAAGGCATCTCGTAAATCCTTTTCCTCCCCGGCCATGAGCTCGAGGAGAGCCTCCGCCTGTGCAGGGTCTATGTCGCCCTCCTCGGGACGTGCCTCGTCGGACTCGCGAGGTTCACCCTCGGGGCGTTTGCTCTGCGGCTGCTCGCGGTACTCCTGCTGCTCAGGCTTGTCCTTGTCCTCACCCTTCTCATTTTGGGAGTCTTTATCCTTCTCGTCGTCTTTCTTTTCGGAGGCGCCCAGGTGCTCGAGGGCGTTCCTGATATGCTCCTCGGATTTCTCGCCTTTGCCCTGACTGTGCTCACGCTTCGCTTGCTCAAGCTCATCAAGGGCCTTGCCGGAACTCTGCTCGATCTCCTTGCTCTGCTGTTTCCTCGCCTCCTCCTGAAGCTCCTGCACGGCATTGGCGGCCTCTTCCATCTTTTCCTGGGTCTTCTGCCGCTGCTGGTCTTTCTGCTGTTCGTCCTGCTGCTGGTTTTCCTTCTGTTGCTGCTGCATTGCCTGCTGTGTCTGGTCTTCCGCGTTCTTCTGCTTGTCCTTCATGTCCTGCTGCATTTGTTTGATCTCTTGGGCAAGCACGCGGTCATCGAGGAGTTTCTGCTGGTTCAGGATGACTTTCTTCAATCTGGTGTCCGAACGCATGGCCTCTCGGTAAAGCTCCTCTGTCCTGTCAAATATCTTCAGTGCCTTGTCGGGGTTCTTCATCATCTCATCACGACCACCCATGTGGGATATCACCCCAAGATTCTGAAACGCCTTGCCCCTTACCTCTGGCATGTCCGAGGACATGTTGACCGCTTTGCTATAAAGCTCGGCGGCCTTTGCCGTGTCCCCCTCACGATGGAGTTTCAGCGCTTCATTGTAGAGATTTATCGCGGAACCTTTTATATTCTCATGTTCAGACGACTCGCCCGCAATCTCATCTCCCAGCTCAAGTGTTCCTGAACAGAAGGCAATGCCGCCCCAGGTGAAGCCATTGATAAATGCAGCAAGAAACACTGTCAGCGCAAGAGTCTTCAATTTCCCCCCGGCGGTCGAGCCGCCGTTTCTCCTCTCGCCTATGCCCAGACGGACAAGCAGAAGAAGCACCGCCGCCAGCAAGGGGTAGTGAAACCTCTCCATCGGCTTCTTGTTCTGCCCCTTCTCAAGCTCCCTCGGGACAAGGTCCTTGACTTTCTGCAGGACTGGCTGGAGCTCGGGGGAAGTCTCTGTCGAACGAACGTATATCCCACCTTCTACAGACATGGCCAGCGCCTTCATAACAGGTTCGTTGAGCTTGCTCACGACCAGCTCGCCGGCGGAATCGCGCATCAGGGTCGTCCTGCCGTCATCGCCTCGGATTTTTATCAGCCCGTCGCCGGCGGGGTCTCCTATGCCGACAACATATATCGGAATTTTCATCGCTTTGAGCCTGTCAAGAGCCTGCCTTGAATCCCCGTCAAGCTCGTCGCCGTCGGTCACAAGCACTATTGCCCTGTAGCTCCCCTCGGCTCCCTCGAAAGCAGTCAATGCCACAGTCAGAGCATGCTCGATGTTCGTCCCGCCCAGTGGGATACTGTCTGTATTCAGCTCGTCCAGAGTGTGCAGGAAACTTGTCTGGTCAATAGTCAGAGGGCACTCGAGAAAAGCAGATCCGGCGAATGCGATCAGCCCGAATCGGTCACCCGGGCAATCCTTGACAAGCTCCCTAAGGAAAAGCTTGGCATGTTGA
The DNA here is from genome assembly GCA_016930955.1 of Victivallales bacterium. Classification (GTDB taxonomy): domain Bacteria; phylum Verrucomicrobiota; class Lentisphaeria; order Victivallales; family JAADHT01; genus JAFGFR01. The sequence goes on from JAFGFR010000268.1 coordinate 1,977, forward strand.
AGACGGCTCGGCTTAACATCTTCCGAAAGCATGCTCTTGGAAACGTCAAGCACAACCATCATATCCCTTCCATGCCCCGAGAAGGGGATAATCTGCCAGCCCCATCTCGGCCTCGCAACGGCAACAACAAGCAGGCATATGGCGCAGAAAAGCAGCCAGACCCTCAGGTAACGCATCCCCTTTGAAAGGGTAGTTACCTGGTGCTCGTCGGCGTTCTTGCCGAATACCGACTCGATTAAGGTCCTTTTCCTGACTGAGACATAGTACACGAGCAGTCCGAACAGAGGGACTATCAACGCCAAACTCAGCAAAAACCATACGTTTTCAAATTTCATCTGCTTTTCAACTTTATCAAATTATGCCTGATTTCTTTGACACTTGACACAGGGCAAAGTTCCGCAAGGGCTCAGTTTTTTTGGTCATTCCATTGATTTCAGGAGTTCGGCGGCATGTTTTTCCGCGGGCTTTCCTCCTCCGAGCATCCGGGCGATCTCCAAAAGCCTCTCATTTCTATCCAGATTGCCGACGGTGGCGAATGTCCTGCCCCCATGCACGCTTTTCTCCACCTTGAAATGCCTTTCGGCGGCAACGGCGACCTGGGGCAGATGTGATATGCAGAGGAGCTGGTGCGATTTCCCGAGCTTTCGTAGCTCTAGGCCCACCGCCGCCGCAGTCTCGCCGCCGATGTTGACATCAATCTCGTCGAACACCAGCACGGGGATCGAGTCCGCCGATGCCAGCACGGCCTTCAGGGCCAGCATGACCCTGGATATCTCCCCGCTGCTGGCAACCTTGCGCAGAGGGCTGAGACCTTCCCCAGGATTCGCGGAGAACATGAACTCGACAGAGTCGAAACCTCGTTCCCCAATGTTTACCTTGGCGAAGTTTATTTTGAAGTCCGCCTTCAGGAACCCGAGTGTCCTCAGGGTCTTGCCGACTTCCAAAGACAGCCTGGTGGCTATGCCTTTTCGTTTTCCCGAGAGCTTTGCCGCCGCTGCCTCGAGTGCCTTACCCGCGTCGTCGCGCTTCTTCAGAAGAGATTCTCGAAGCTCGGAGAAATTGTCCAGCTCGGCAAGCTTCACACGCGCAGCTTCGGCAGTTTTAAACACATCGTCAAGGGAAGGGCCATACTTGTGCTTCAGCGACTGTAATGTAGCCAGCCTCTCCTCGAGCTCGATGAACCGCGCCTCGTCAAGGTCTGTCCTGCCGCAGAAACGCTCGATGTCCAAGGCCAGATCGCGGCAGTTCTCCACCAGATTGTCGCAACGAGAAGTGAACTGGTCGATCTCCTCGATCTCCAGTTTGCCGAGCTGCACCAGCCCTCGCCGCAATTCCGCAAGGCGGTTTATGATGCTGTCGTCGTCCTCGCTGAGCGTCTGCGAAGCTATGCGCGAGTATTCAAGTATATCCTTGGCGTGAGCCGCCATCTTGTGCATCTCGCCGACCTCGGCATCCTCGTTCGGCTGTGGCGCGGCGGAGTCTATCGTGGCGACGACTGATCTTAGGTACTCGGCCTCGGCGGCGGACGGCAGGTTGTTCTCGAGGGCATCCAGCTCGACCTTCGCCTGGACAAGCGACCGCCAGCAGCCTTGTGTCTCTTCCCCGAGCTTGCCAAGTTCACCGAAGCTGTCCAGGATGTCAAGCTGCACCGAGTTCCTGAGCAGCGACTGGTGCTCGTGCGGGCCGTGGATGTCAATCAAAAGGTCGCCAAGCTGCTTGAGGGTGTTCAAGGTCACGGGCGAGTCGTTGATGAAGTTCCTCGAGTCAGACGGGGTGATGACCCTTTTGAGAAGCAGCTCGCCGTCATTCTCGATGGAATTATTCTCCAGAAACTCCTTGACGGCTTTCTTTGTAATGCCCTCGAGGGCGATTCCCGCCGATATCTCGCATTTATCCGCGCCGGCACGCAGGACGTTCTTCGGTGCGCGTTCCCCGAGGAGCAACGACACGGCCCCGAGGAGCACTGACTTCCCCGCACCCGTCTCGCCGGTAATCACGTTGAATCCCGCGCCGAAGTCAATCTCGCAGCTCTCGACTAACGCAAGGTTCCTGATCCTTATCCACTGTATCATTTTGGTATCCCCCTGATCGGTGCTGCACGGCGGAAAAACTTCATCTTCGCGAGTTCCGCGGGGTTTGCTGGCAGCTCCTCGGCACCCGACGGGAGCAGAATCCCCGAATCCTCGAGCTTGCCGAGGACTTTCCCTTTTTCTGTCTCCTGCCCGGTCGCGTCTGACCACTCCTGCAATGTCATGTAAACCTTGCCGTCCTTGTCGTAGATGGGTTTCTTGCCGCCGCCAGGCCAGTAGATGTTGCCCTCGAAACGAAAGGCTTCCGTCTTCCCGCTTAGCGTGCTCCCGCCAGAAATAAAGGTGTTGTCCCTGAAAACTATCCCGTGAATCTCATGGGTGGAAGTCACCGCATGCGCCTCGTTGACAATGATGTTGTCGTGTACCAAGGCATCGCTTATGTCTTTGCCGCCCTCCCACAAAGCTATGCCGGCCTTGCTGTTCTTCGTGCCGTCCTTGTAGCTGATGTTGTGCCTCACGATGTTGTTTTTCCAGACCGGCGCATCAGGGTACTGGCACAGCAGATAACCCGGCCCCTCGTTGCCATAGGAAAGGTTGTGCTGCATCACCGAGTTGGTCACGCCGCCGTCGAAGTCGAAGCCACCGCCGTCCTGCCCGGGGCTCTTGTTGTTGAAGGATATGCAGTGCTGTATAGTCAGCCGGTCGCAATCCCAGCCCCATATCCCCACCGGCCCGTTGCCCTTCCTCGGCATGTCCCAGCCGTTGTTCCAGGCCACGCAGTACTCGATCAGGCAGTTCTGCAAGCCCCCCACCACTATCCCGTTGCCGCTGTGGTTGGTAATGTTCTCCGGGTCACCAGGATTGTTCTCCGCCCTGCAATAGCCGATGTAGATGTCCTTCGAGCGGTTCTCGCTCCAGCCGGTTACCTCAATCCCGGCTGCTCCGTTGTCGTGCGCATGGACACCGACAATCCTGGTGTTCGAGTCGCCGGTCGTGAACACCCCGGCCAGCCGGAATCCCGTAGCCTCCACATCGTTTACAGTGACATGCCGGGTATTGACCAGCCGTATCCCGTTGCCGTTGTTCCCCTCCTTCCTCCCGCAGCCCACTATCTTGAGCTTCTCAATCAGCACAAACGAGGACTCCTCAAGGGAAATCCCTGTTCCATCTCCGGCATCAATCACGGCCTTGCCCTCCCCGAAGGAGCCGATGACCACAAACTCTTTGTCCTTGCCAGCGGCCTTCGCGTCAAGCTTGATGCCGCCGACAAATGTCTGTCCCCCACGGAGAAGAATCTTGTCCCCGGCGGAGAAACTCATGCCCGCAAGCCTCTCCAAGCTCCGCCAGGCCGTCTCCTGGGTCCGGCCAGAATTGGCGTCGTTCCCGGCGACGGAATCAAGGTGGTAGATGGCGCCAAGGACACTCTGGATATTCATAGCTATAGCCATCAGAAGAACAATTCCCTTCAGTCGTGCATGCAGTTTTGATTCCCCCGACCCGGCATGTCTTCTCAAACTCATTTCTTGTACACCACGCCGACATCATGGTGCGTCTTGGCCTTGTCGTAGTGGTCGAGCATCTCGGGAAGCAGGCCGAGCATGTGCTCTATACGTTTCTCCCCCATCGGATGGGTCGAGAAATACTCCCCTATGCCGCTGGATTGCGATGCCTGGGAGAACTTCTCCCAGAAGCTCAACGCATAGCGCGGGTTATACCCGGCCTTGGACATCAGTATCATGCCGATATGGTCGGCCTCGTACTCGTGCTCCCGGCTGTAGGGCAACATGACACCCAAGGTCGTCGCGCCGCCGTATATCGTCACGGCGAGCTCTCGATATTTTTCCTGGGTTGCAGTCTCTAAAACAGTCTGCCCGATTACGCGGACGTACTCATGCGAAAGCCTCTCGCCCCCATGCCGGGCTATCGCATGGGCAACCTCGTGCCCGATCACGGTGGCCAGCTCCGCATCGTTGTCTACGAATTTGAAAATACCCGTATAGACCGCAACCTTCCCCCCGGGCAGACAAAATGCATTCGCCTCCTGGGACTCGAAGGTTCTGAATTCCCACTTGAACCCAGGAGCCTCCGACACCTCGGCTATATTCCTCCCAACCCTCTCCACAGCCGTGGCATACTGGAAATTGGTGCTCATGCGCTCGCGCCTGAGTATCTCAGACCATGCCTGCTCCCCGAGCCGGTTCTCCTCATCCATGGACGTGAGAAGCAACCTGCTGCGCCCCGTTATCGGCACCGTCTCGCAGGCCGAAAAAACCACCAACGCCGCAAACGGCAAAAAAAGTATCTTCAGAGCCAGTTTCAAAACTCCGCGTGAACCGCGTTGGGAGCGCAGGTGCGGCAGACGGTGCGGCGAAATGGCTGGTGCATACCCG
>JAFGFR010000269.1 GCA_016930955.1 Victivallales bacterium
GGTTCATCCGGAATTTTGAGATTGGCTCTCCAGACAACTCCTCGGCATTGTAGGAGCTCCTGACCAGAGGCGCGCTTGCGACTTTCGCAAAACCAAGCTCAAGGGCGGTCTTCCGCCATTCCTCGAATTTATCCGGATGGACAAACCGTCTAACATGCCAATGTTCTTTTGAAGGCGCCAGATACTGCCCGATGGTGAGCATCGAGCAGCCGGTGCCACGTATGTCCCGCATGGTCTGCTCAACCTCGTCGTCGGTCTCTCCCAGTCCAACCATCAACCCAGACTTCACCGGGACCGCGCCTTCAGTGTATGAAAACCCCTCCGCCAAAGTGTCTAAGGAACCTTTGTAGTCGGCCTTGTCACGTATCTCGCGCGAGAGCCTCTCGACTGTCTCGACATTGTGGTTGAAGACATCCGGACGGGAGTCAAGTACCGCCGCAAGGCTGTCACCATGATAGTCCGGCGTGAGAACTTCCACCTTGACTCCATCCCCAAGCTTGCGGATATCATGGACAACTTTTGCGAAATGCGCAGACCCGCCATCGGGAAGATCGTCCCTCGATACGCTGGTTAGCACCACATATTTCAGACCGAGCCGCATGGCAGCCTCGGCGATCTTACCTGGCTCGGAGGGATCCGGCGGCAACGGTGCCGAGTCGTGCGGCACCGCACAGAACCGGCAGTTTCTGGTACACTTATCACCAAGTATCATGAATGTCGCCCTCTGCCTATGCCAGCACTCGTGGAGATTCGGGCACATCGCACTGCTGCAGACCGTGTTCAACGAGAGCTCAGTCAATATCGAGGCGACCTTGCCCCTGCCGACACCACTGCCGATCCTCACCCTTATCCAAGGGGGAAGCCCGGAGCTCCTGTCTGTCGATTCTCGCTGACATGCCATACAAAAAAACCTCTTTCCACAAATGAATCTAGCCCCTTTGCCATGAATCGTCAAATATAAAATCCGAGCCAATTTCAAAACTACCCGTGGCCACGCAGAGTTTTGAATCTGCCTCATCCACTTGAAATACATAAATCAAAGGGCTACATTCAACGACATGAAAACATGCCGGAGTTTTGAAATTGGCTCATTAGTTCTGCTGATGATGCATTCTGTCTGTTTCGCTTCAGATGGCAATGACCCTGTGCCTCCAGACATCAAGTCCGATGCTGGGTATTTGAAAGCCGTCGCCGATGCCGAGATCGCACCCGTGGAGAAAAGAGTGTTCGTCCAGCCAAGAACCGAGTTGCATATCGCGCAAGAGACCCCGGACGCATTGTACGCAGTGCTGCCAGGGAAAAATTTCTCGGCCATGTGTATAATCCCGAAATACGCAAGACACATGGCCGTGGCAAACATAGACAGGGATTCTATGGTGATCTCCTTTCGGGCTGGCCTGGAGCTGCAGACTGTCCCAACTGTCATCCCTGAGGGCATCGAGATGGCTGTGAGGGAGCGACTCCCGGACGGTTTCGTGGCAATGGTGAAGATAAACCATGCGCACCATCCGTTCTTCATCCCCGAGCACACGACAGGGCTGTTGTTCGACCAGGAAGACGACTTTGCGAAATTCGCAAGGAAACAGGAGGCGGCAGGGCTGGTGTTTTCCGATGGAAAGTGGATCACGGCGGACGAGAAGCTGCGAAGGCAGCGGCAGGAAAAGGCCGAATCGGACAAGGCCAATATGACTTTCGAGGCAATGAAAAAGGGAGCCGAGGCGGGTTTCATCGTCTTGCATGACGGCAGGATACTGAACGGCACGATGAAAGGCAACGATCTGAGAAACATACTTTTCGAGTCGGGAAATGAGATGCTCTGGCTCGGGACAGAAGACGTGCAGCCACTGGACACCATCACCATACTGGCAAGAGGAAACCTCGACACCGCCAAAAGGCTGATCGAGTCAAGCACCCTCGCGCCTTCAGAGGATTCCGCCAAATCAAGAAAAAAACTCGTGGCTGCAGTGCTCGCTCTCGGCAAAATCACACCAGACACCAAAGACGAATTCGCCGAGGCAAAAAAAAACATGGAAAAAGCCAATCACCTGATCTCTCAAATTGACAACGACCTGAAAAAGGACAACAAGGTGATATACAAAGACATTGTCTTCCCGGAATATATTGTGAAATACCATCTCTCAAAGGGGCATATTTTGCTCAGGGGCAAGTTTTGGGTGTCGCCCGAGCAGTGTTGCCCAGAATGCCAGACAAAAGGCTTCCACATATGCGCCACTTGCGGCGGCGAAGGGCAGCTCCGCAATGAGTGCCAGACATGCCACGGCACAGGAAGGATACCCTGCCAGATATGCCACGGAAAGGCCTGGAAGGAATGCCCCGTCTGCGGAGGCAAGGGCTTCACATACAAGAAGGGGCGTCCACAGACCTTCGCATATTTCGGATCATCCTGCTACTACCCCAGATACTGGAACCCCGGAAGGATCGTGGCCACCGGCAGGGGGGCAATAGCCATCATAGGGCCGTCGCCGGTTTTCCGACCACCATACTGCTCAGGAACATACATCGGATCAGGCGGCTCCGGCGACGAGGCCGTCAAGACACTCTGCTGGAACTGCGGCGGCACAGGGACCGCACACTGCCCGAAAACCCAGACCTGCCCCGATTGCCGCGGTGCAGGAGTTACAATAAAAACATGCCCGACATGTAATGGCAGAGGGAATGTCAGATGCGCCAACTGCAACGGAAGAGGTTTCACCGGCAAGCCAAAGACTCATCCAAAACCCGTCAACACAGAGAAAATAATCCCTTAACTGTCAAACATTGTGAAAAACCCTTATTCCACAGAGCCAATTTCAAATCTCCGGGCGAACCGTGTTGAAGGCGCAGTTCCAGAATCCACGGCATGCCGCGCCTGTCTGCGTCCAACACTCAGACAGAAGACCACAGGTAGTTTCAAGACTGCCTCCCCGACTTTCCCGTCGAGCCTGAGGACTATAATTCCAGATATGCCCACGGCCATCCTTTTGCTGGGATTGACATTTCAACTGGCAGCACAGATGCCTGTGACACATGACAAGGGCAGAATCCTTGCAACGGTAAACGGCAAGCCGATCACTCTTCTCGCGGTGCTTGCCGAGACAACAAGGGCAGAGAGGGAAAGCGAAGCCGTTCTCTCCGGGAAAAAACTCGAGATGGAAATAAATAAAATCAGAAGACAGGCAGTGGACGACATCATCGCCAGAGAACTTGTAAGCGAGATGTTCGACTTGAAAGGCTACACAGTCCCCGATCAGGTCATCGAGAACATGCTCGATGTAATCGCCGCGGACATGGCAGGCGGCGACCGCAAGCTGCTCGAGTCGCAGGCCAGACAAGCTGGTGTCTCGATGGACTTCCTCAAACAGCAGGCACACATTAGGGCAGCCACGATGATGCTCATCAGCGCAAGGTGCTACAGGGATGTGTTCGTCACACCCAAACAAGTCCATGACTTCTACACCCAGAACATCGGCAACTTCAGAATCCCCAACCGGATTAACCTTCAGATACTTTATTTGAAAAGCACCCGTGAGACAGGCACGGGGAACATAGACCAGTTCGCCGTGAGGCTAGCACCAAACATCATCGGCTCCGACGAGAAAACATTCACCGATTACGTCAGTAAATATTCCGTCGGCCCAAACAGGGATTCAGGAGGGGATGCTGGATGGTTGGCTTCCGACCAACTGCGCAAGGAATTCGCCGAGGCCCTCGCAGGCATGTCCAGGGGGGACATCACCGGCCCGGTAAGAACCCAGGAAGGATTCTACTTCCTAAGGATAAAAGATATCGAGGAAGAAAAATTCATCCCATTCGAGGAAGTAAAAGACCACATAAAGACCGAGCTGGAAAATAAACAGAAAGATGATAACTACCAAAAATTCATCGGCAAGCTGCGCGAAAAGGCCGTCATAAGGTACCTCGACAATGACATCGGCGGCCAGAGCGAGGAAGCGACACCCGAGCCTTGAACGGACAACAATACAGCAGGCAAAGCAAATCATGTTCGAGATAAAAGCCAAGTCGAGTAGATGCCGCGCACGCACAGGGATCCTGCGGACTCCGCATGGCGGGATCCAGACTCCTGTGTTCATGCCAGTCGGGACACGGGGAACTGTCAAAGCCATGACGCCGCTTGAGCTGGAGCAGCTCGGCACGCAGATCATCCTGGGGAACACCTATCATCTCTTCCTCAAGCCCGGGACAAAAATTATCCGCCAGGCCGGCGGACTCCACAAATTCACCGCATGGAAACACCCAATGCTCACCGACAGCGGCGGATACCAGATCTTCAGCCTCTCAAAGCTCAGAAAAATCAGAGACGACGGCGTGGAGTTCATGTCACATATCGACGGCAGCAAGTTCTTCATGGGACCCAAAGAGTCCATCGCCGTGCAAAGGGAGATCGGCTCCGATATCGTCATGGCATTCGACGAATGCACTCCCTACCCATGCAGCCGCGAGACCGCAGAAAAATCTCTCGGCATCACAACCCAATGGGAAACAGTATGCCGCGAACAACCACTCGACGACGGACAAAAAATGTTCGGGATAGTCCAGGGCTCGATCTACCGCGACCTCCGCGAAAAATCCGCGAAAGACCTCATGACCCTCGATTTCGACGGCTATGCAATCGGAGGACTCAGCGTCGGAGAGACCGAAAATGAGATGATGCACTGCCTCGGATGGGTCTGCCCAAACCTTCCTGAATCCAAGCCCAGATATCTCATGGGCGTCGGACTGCCCGCCCAGATCGTGAAAGCCGTCGCCCTCGGTGCCGATATGTTCGACTGCGTACTCCCGACTCGTCTGGCAAGACACGCAAGCGCATTCATCCAAAACGGGAAAACAATCTCTCTGAAATCCGCAGAGTTCTCAGACGACATCTCCCCAATTGACCCGGAATGCTCATGCTACTGCTGCTCAAACTTCTCCAGGGCATACATCAGACACCTCTTCAACGTCGGTGAAATACTCGGACTGAGGCTCCTCTCAATACATAACCTGCATTTCTACCTCAAACTCATGCGCGAAATCCGCAAAGCAATCCTCAACAACTCATTCGACCAAGACTTCCTGGCCAATCACGGGACAAATCAATTGTAGAGCCATGGAGCCAGTTTCAAAAATCCGCGTGAAACCGCGTCGGGAACACAGGCAACTCGATTCGCGTGGGTCAGACCCGGAGGCGCACGCGCAACGACCGCGCCCACCTCATCCAGACGGCACGCAAAGACGTGGACGTATATCCGCCGGTCAAGGACCTCAGAAAGGTGTTGCGCCATGATCACTCGGCCCTCCTCGGGAATCCTGCTTCTATACCCCGTGAACGGTTACAATTTCCAGAACATCAGGTTGCATTGCCCGCGATAGATTGTAACTTACCGACCCTTTTATATGCAGCAGAGGATATTTATGGATTGGCACAGTGAAAAAGCAAAAAAGCTTTTCATAAGCAACGGCATTGCCACCGCGGAAGATTTCATGGCAATAGAGACGAAGCTTCCCGAGGCTTCGCTGACACTCATGCGCAGACACGACTCGCCCTGCAGCGGCAAGAACACGCGAGACACCTTCCGTATTACACTCGATGACAATATTTTCTACCTGAAGAAAGGCTACGGCGATTCAATTGACATGCTCAGAAACGAGTCCGAAGCCGTTGGCATATTGCCGCAATTCGGCCTGACACCGCCCACAATCGCAGCCAAGTCGCTCGATAGCAGCAACAAGGGTTTTCTACTGCTCGACAACCTCAAGGACTTCCATTCCATAAAGGAGATACTCAAAAAAAACGCACCGCAGTCACTGCAGGATCAGTTCCTCGACAACAAGGACGAGTTCTTCAGAAAAATATCCGAATGCATCAAAAACACCTTCAAAGCAGGCTACATATATGCCGACTGGCTCGCGAAACACCTTTTCGTCAGGGAGAACTCACGAGAAGTCGCCCTCATAGACCTTGAAAGATTCAGGCACGCCAATAAAAGCCCGTGGTACTTCAGCTTCCCAGTCACATCCCTATTCGTCAAAAACAAAATCATGAAAAAACTCCGGACCTCTCTTGTCATTGACTCCGACAAGCTCTCTCATAAATATCTCAAGAAATTCTTCTAGCCACAAAAGCCAATCGCAAAAAGGAAAACCCGATGAGAAAAACACATTCATCCAAGAGGCGTGAAGTATGCGTGGTGACCTTCGGGCGCTCATGGAACGCAGTGGCCGCGACACGGGCGCTCGGCGCAAAAGGCGTGGAGGTGATAACAGGGGACAACCTCCCGATAACCGCAAGCAACTTTTCATTCCACTCCAAGGGCTTCTTCTCATACCCCGACCCAGATAAACACCCGAGGGAATTCATAGAACAGCTTGTCAAAGTATGCAGAAAACATGCCCGGGACGACACCGACGTCGTCCTCATGCCCATACATACCGACAGCTTCATCGTCTCAGAGAACATCTCACGTTTCGACGGCATCGCAAAACTCGCGCTGCCGCCATACGATAAGATCAAGCTGCTCGGCAACAAGGCATCACTCGCCAGATTCTGCGCCGAAAAGGGAATAAACACACCTATGACAAAAGTGATCAAAGATATCGAGCAACTAAGGAAGGAAGCCGAAAACTTCTCGTTCCCAGCATTCCTGAAAATCACAGACAGCAACGCCGCAATCGGGCTGCATAAGGTGAAGTCCCCGGATGAGGCAGTTTCAAAACTCGAGGAAGACATCAGGCGCTTCAAACTCAAAGGCAAAGACATCGCAATCCTGCAGGAGGCCGTCCCAGGAGAAGACTTCTGCGCCACATTCCTCTTCGACCACGGCGAACGCCGAGCAAGCATGACATACCACAACATCCTGGACTACCCGAAAAAGACAGGCATGGGTGCATTGAGGGAGACGGTCGACGCCACAGATATCGAGGCGGTAGGATCAAGACTGCTGGAGATGGCCTGCTGGCACGGCGTCGCGGAGATAGACTTCAGATGGGATGGGGTAAACCCTCCTCTGCTGATAGAGGTCAACCCCAGATTCTGGGGAGGGCTGGGGCAGTCAATCGAGTCGGGATGGGACTATCCCTACATGCTGTTCCGCTTGGCCGTCGACGGACATGTCGCACCCGCGCCTCCCGGAAACAAACAAGTCAAAACATTCAACCCATGCCTGATGAGCCTGCTGATGCTGCAGGAGTTCGTCGAGGCAAAGAACACACGTGGAGAACTGGGGATAGCCATCAAAACATTCGAAAAGGAACTGCAGTCCAAAAAGGATCACTTCAAGACCCTGGATAATTTCAGCGACATGCTGTCGGCGGCGTTGAATCCCCTGGACAGACTGAAGGCCGTGAAAAGCGTCCTCGACACAAACAAGGGCGCCGTGAACGAGCTTTTCAAGAAACGCGACCCTCTGCCGCTGCTGGGGCTGCTATACCCCCTTGCGGTGTTTCTCAAGCACGGCAAGATAACACCCGAGATGCTTGTCACCGGCGCAGGGAAAAGCGATGACAGCAACTGACATCCATCTCGCGGTGTCCAGGCACGAGCAGCGATCCGTTCCGTTCGAAAGTTCTTTCCGGACACCCAAAAAAACCGTTCTGACTTGACTCTCAAAGAATATGTGCGATAATGAC
>JAFGFR010000270.1 GCA_016930955.1 Victivallales bacterium
CTGCGTCGGAGAGGAGGAGGATATCACCGGCGGGACAAGAGTCAGGCCGCCTTTGCTGCCTGCATCTGAACGCTCAAGGAATTTCGCAGAGGTCGAGCTCTGCCTCTCCGAGGAAGCGGCACTAGGCGAGGCACGCCGATGCCTGAGGTGCGACCTGGAATTCACACAGCCCAAATAACAAGCGAACTGCAAGAGGCGATTATGATCAACATTGAAGTCAATGGCAAACCTGTAAAGGCGAAAAAGGGGGAGACCATCCTCTCGGCTCTGAAACGACAGAATATTAATGTCCCCACTCTCTGCCACATGGAGGGGCTGCCGCCTTCAGGCGCATGCCGGATGTGCGTCGTAGAGGTCGAGAACATGCCCCAGCTCGTCCCCTCGTGCTCATATCCCGTCGAGAACGGGATGAAAATCAAAACCCACTCACCTACAGTCCTCAAGACCAGGAAGACCATCGTGTCGCTGCTGCTTAGCAACCATCCCGACGACTGCCTGTACTGCCTACGCAACAATCAATGCACGCTTCAGAGCCTCGCCAAGGAGCTGAACATCAGCAAACGACTGTACCGGGGTGCAAAGGATGTCAAGGAAATGGACATCTCCGGGCTGTCCATCGTGCGCGACCCGGAAAAATGTATACTTTGCGGAAAGTGCGTGCGCGTCTGCGAGGAAATCCAGGGTGTCTCGGCGATTGACTTCATCAACAGAGGTTCGAAGACCTCAGTCGGGACAGTGTTCGGACAGGGATTGAATGTATCTAGCTGCATTAACTGCGGACAATGCGTCCTCGTCTGCCCCACCGGCGCCCTTACCGAGAAGTCCAGCCTTGACGATGTCGTCTCGGCACTCTCGGACCCAAAGAAATACGTCGTCGTACAGCATGCGCCGGCAGTCTCAGTCAGCCTCGGCGAGGAAATGGGAATCAAGCCCGGTACGGACGTTGACGGCAAGATGGTCGCCGCTCTCCGCGCCATCGGGTTCAAACGAGTCTTCGACACATCATTCTCCGCCGACCTGACCATCATGGAGGAGGGCTCCGAGCTCGTGCACAGGATCAAGAACGGCGGCGTCCTGCCTATGATGACAAGCTGCTCGCCCGGCTGGATCAAATTCATCGAGCAGTACTACCCTGAGCTGCTCCCGAACGTCTCTTCATGCAAAAGCCCGCAGCAGATGCTCGGCGCACTGATAAAGTCCTTCTTCGCCCAGAAGGAAGGCCTGGATCCAAAAGACATCGTCAGCGTGTCCATAATGCCATGCACCGCCAAGAAGTTCGAGTGCGCCCGCCCGGAAATGGCGAACGACTTCATTCCCGACGTGGACTATGTCCTCACAACCCGCGAGGCGGGACAGCTTCTCCGCACCTTCGGCATTGATCTCGCGGCCATGGATCCGGACCCTGCCGACACCCCGTTCGGCGAACGCACGACCGCAGGAAAGATATTCGGCGCCAGCGGCGGGGTTATGGAGGCAGCGATCAGATCCGCCCATTTCCTGATCACCGGGAAGGAGATGGAAAACCTCGACATCAATGACCTCCGAGGTTTCGCCGGATGCAAGGAGCTCACCGCGCAGATCGGCCCGCTCTCGGTGTCCGCAGCCGTCGTAAGCGGGCTAGGCAATGCGCGAAAACTCCTCGACGAGGTCGTCGCAGGGAACAAAAAACTGCATTTCATCGAAGTGATGACCTGCCCAGGCGGCTGCATCAACGGCGGCGGTCAGCCGATCTCCCTCGACAAGGACAATGTCCGCTCGAGAATGAAGAAACTTTACAAGATTGATGCCGAAGAGAAAGTCAGGGCCAGCCATCACAACAAGCAGGTCCAGCGCCTCTACGAGGAGTTCCTCGGACAGCCCCTTGGGGAAAAGAGCCACAAACTGCTCCATACCCACTACAAAGAACGCCCGGTAACCAAATAATTCAGGGAGAATATAAAAATATGGAAACACCGAAAAAGACCATCCTGATAGTGGACGATGACATTGATGTCCTCGAACAAGTAACATTCATGCTCAAGGACTCAAACTTCAAACTCATCACCGCGCAGAGCAGGGAGGAGGCTGAAGAATCCCTGATGACGATCAAGCCGGACATCGCGATCCTCGACCTCATGATGGAGGAGATGGATGCCGGGTTCGTCCTCTGCCACGAGATTAAAAAAATGTACCCGGGAACCCCCGTGATCATACACACCGCCGTCACATCTGCTACAGGCATCTCATTCCCCGCGGCCTCAGAAGAGGAAAAATCTTGGATAGGCGCAGACGCATTCCTCGACAAACCCATCCGCCCGGAACAGCTCAACTCACATCTGAAACGACTCTTGGGAGAAAAGGAAACCTCCACACATTAACCCCATTCCACCCGCTGAAATTCAGACATTCGGTTGAGGAGAGCGGCGACGATAGCGGTTGACGATTGGAATTTACTCGTAATCCGTTCTCGTCGCCGCTCTCGTTATCCGAAACAGACCAAGAAGGTATGCCCACCTCCGCACCAGTGTGGTCTCGCGCCAGCCAGCCGTGCAGCCGTGGTCGTCACCAGCAATAGTCGGGGTCATTGAAATATGTCGCACCGGCATCGCCGGACTCGCGTACGCGCACCTTTTCGACGGAGAGTCTTCCGGAAACGATCTTCTCTGACAGTCGGTCGAAAATATGTTTGGCCAGGAACTCGCTGCTGTGATTTTTAGCACAGCGTTAATTTCTTCACAGCACAAGATAGCGCCCCGAACCAGCGCCGTCAAGGGGGGATCGCGAAATTCATCGGGAAAAAATACCCCTGGCCTTAATTGATGATGCCTCAGCCTTTTGGCGGGGCAAGGGCTGCGACACCCGA
>JAFGFR010000271.1 GCA_016930955.1 Victivallales bacterium
AAGGATCGGGTGCGGGCACTCGAAAACGACCCAGAGGAAATCAAGAGAACCATCGCCATCCTCAAGGAGCAGATACTCTTCATGTCCGCCGAGGCATCATTCTATGCCGGGGACTACGATGCCGCAGTGGGATCCCTCACGTCCCTGCTTAAAAACGAGAACACCCCCTACTTCTGGGATGGCTATTTTCTCCGCTCCTCAGCACTCGTGGCCGCGGGGAAACCACAGGAGGCCTTGTCTGACTACGGGCAGATATCAATGGCCTATCTGGGGCTGAAAGACCCCAAGGAATCGATCTACTACAAAGTGCAATGCAAGACCGGGGATGCCTATGTGGCCATGAAAGAGTACGGCAGGGCGGCGGCAGCCTACGGGAATGCGGCCATAGCTCTTCTGAACCCTCAGATGAAACCCGCCGGCGAGAAGCCCCAGACAGACCCTGCGGAGATAAAGGAGCAGCGAAGGTGGCTCGAGTACGCAGTGTTCATGGCTGCAGTTTGCCAGAATGAGCTCGGCAGGGATGCTGACACAAAGACCATGCTCGACCTCTACAGGAAGGAGTTCCCCGAGGGCAGCAATATGTCGAGGTTGAACAACTTGCCCAAGCCGGAGGAGGCTGTGGAAAATTCTTTGAACATGTTCTAGTTGAGCGTATTGTATGCGAACAACATTGTTATCATCAAATAATCATAGGAGAATGAAATGAAGACAAAAGTGAAGGGACTATCTTCCGTGATCATCCTGCTCGCTGGCGTTTGTCTGCACGCGCAGCAGAAGCCTTTTATCCAGACTGCTCAGCAGAGGATCGTGGCCGATAAAATCACAGCCAACCAGCGCGGCGAGCTGACCTATACCTCGGCCGGGTTCTCGCAAAGGATCGCCCCTGACGGGTATGTCTATGCAAGGGTTTCAAAACCCGACCAGATCGCCACAGGACTCTCTCAGATCAGATCAAAGAACTATGCAAATGCCGTCGATACCTTCAATAAAATATACAACGAATACCGCTTCCTGGGCTGGGATGTCGAGGCTGTTTTCTTCTCCGCCTATGCTTTGGAGAAGCTCGGCAAAAACAAAGAGGCCATTGACAAGCTGAACCTTATATCCGCCCCCCCAAAAGACCCCGAGAAGTTTCCAAGGTATCAGGAGGTCAGAAAACTTCTGGCTGAAATCTACATCGCCGAGGGAAAGCTCAATGAAGCCCAGCAAGTTCTCAAGGAGCTCTCTTCTGCCAAGAACGATTCTATAGCAGCCTTCTCGAACAACAAGCAGGGAGACATTCTGCTCCTACAGAAAAAACGCAGGGATGCTCTGCTTATGTACCTCAGGACAGCCCTTCTGTTTGACAAGTCAAACACCCGCGAGCGTCCGGAGGCACTCGGGAAAATCGTGAAGATTTTGAAGGAGGACAAGAACAACAGATATTTGGATTTCGAGAAAATGTTCACCGCAGATTACCCGGGAGCAAAACTTCCGGAATAACCGCTTGCATTTTCTCTGGCATGTGTTATCTTTCGCCTCATACGGTTTTTTTTGAGTCTAAATGTAAATATTAACCATCAGAAAAAGAGGAAGGGTTTTATGAGAGGGATTTTAAGGTTGTCGGCAATTTTGGCTGTGGGTTTCTCTGTGGCGTTTGTAGTTCTCGCATTGCCGGAGTCAGCAATGGCGCAGGGAGTCGAGGCGGTTGACGGGGGCGGGGAGGCACCGTCACAGACGCGCAGCGACACTTCCTTCTTCCAGATCATCGCCAACAGCGGTGTCATCGGCATACTTATCTGGATCATGATCTTCGCCACGTCGGCAGCAACTCTAGGTTTGATCATTGATGCCTTCCTGACAATCAAGTCAGTTAAGATCATGCCCCCTGAACTTGTAAACCAAGTCAGGTCGGCTCTCGACCAAGGCGACCTCGGAGGCGCACTCGACGCATGCTCGGCCACTCCCGGGCCGCTGGCCAATATCCTTTCCGCCGGATTCAACAATGTATCTGAAGGCTACGACGTTGTCATGGATTCAGTCTCGACAGCAGCCGATATCGAGAGCGAGAAGTTGATGCAGCGGGTCAACTTCCTTAACCTCTGCGGCGCCATAGCACCGATGCTCGGGCTGATGGGAACTGTCACAGGCATGGTGGATGCCTTCGCCGGACTGGCCTCCGCCCAAGGCGCTGAGAAGGCAACCATGCTTGCACTTGCCATCTCGCAAGCCCTGTACACCACAGCATTCGGTCTGCTGATATCCGTCCCGGCAATACTAGCCTTCACGTTCGTCAGAAACCATGCAAGCAGGCTTATCCTCGACATGGAGAGCCTGACCTACGACTTGATCAAGGTTCTACGCGGCGCGGAAGTCGTGGACGACCAGGCCGGCGGCGAATACTATGAGCAATAAATCCACGGGTAAATAATATGGGACAAGCGGCTTAAGGATCCCCAATCATGGCTAAAAAAAGAGAACAGCAGGAAGCTGAAATACCGATATCATCCATGATCGACATCGTGTTTCTGCTCATCATCTTTTTCGTCGTAACGGCATCTCTGGACAAGGAGGTCGAGGACGAGATGATCAGACTGGCCAACTCCCCTCACGGCAAGCCGCTCACCAAGAAAGACCCCCGTGGCGTGACCATCAACATCCGTGAGAACGGCAAGATCAACGTTTCCGGCAGGCTTGTCGACATGGGGACCCTCTCGGCAATCCTTACCAACCAGGCTGCAAAATACGGCAATGACATTCCGATCGTCATCCGTGGTGACCGCAACGTCCAGCACGGATACATCAAAAAAGTCATGGATGCGGTGACCAACACCAAGCTCTACCGCGTCAAGTTCCAGGCAGAGAAACTGGAAAGAAAATAGAAAACAACCCCTAGTCGGAATCCATAACATGGCAAAAAAACAAAGAAAACGAATGAAGTTGGATGATGCGGACGTGCCTCTCTCAGCTATGATTGACTGTGTCTTCCTTTTGCTGATATACTTCATCGTCACGCAAAAGCCGATCATTGACGAGACGCTTTTGAGCTGCGACCTGCCTACTCCAGGGGGCAAACCACCGGACAAGCCCCCCCAGATGCTCACGGTCGAGGTAGTCAGGATGTTCCCGAACCCGAACAACGACCCGACAATCAAGGCGAAGGAGCTGAACACCTATTACCTGAACAAGCGCACGTGGAGCCTCAGGGATCCCTCCGCTGTAAACGATCTCAGGCGGCAGCTCATCACAATCGCGGAAAACGACCCGGATCAAACCATAATCATAAACTGCGGGCCGAACGCACAGCACCAGAAGCTTATACAAATCCTTGATGTCTGCGCCGAGGCAGGGCTGACCAAACTCAACGTCGTCAACGACGAGAGCATCAAGTTCCTTCCCTCGGATAGCCCCTGATACGTTTTCGTCTGCTTCCATCAGATCCAAAGTTTCTAAATAAGTGACAGTTGTGCACTCAGTTGGGTTGTTTTGAAGTTGGCTCGGATATATTTGAAATTGGTTCTGGAGGAAAAAGCATGGAAGATAGTTCAGCCGACCGCTTTCATAATTATGTGGCCGAGGGCAACGTTATATGCGGGATAACCTCCAAGCAGAGCGAGTCAGCAATAGACGAGCTACTTAGGCTCCTGGCCAAGAACACTACCTGTCTGGACTCCAAATCGGCCAAGGACGCACTGCTCGAAAGGGAGAAGGTCATGCCTACCATGGTCTCTCCGGGGCTCGCAGTCCCCCATGCAAGGCTGCCTGACATCAAACAAATCATCGTTGCCTTGGGCACTTCTGAGCAAGGTATAGACTTCAAGTCAGCAATGGGTCCCGCCCACGTGGTCGCTTTGATCTTGACCCCCAAGGACGACCCTGGCATGCACCTTCAGATACTTGCGGCCCTTGCCAGAGATCTGAGTGAGCCAGGAACAATAAAACGTATCGCCTCTTTCAAGAAATCCGCCGAGCTCCTCCGTTTCCTTTCTGGCTATGAATCCGAACTTCCGGATTTCGTGAGCGCCAAGAACATACTAAACCCCAAACCAGTAATGCTCAGGGAGGCCGACACTTTGGAGACAGCCATCAAGGCCTTCGCAACAAACAGGGTGTTGGACATACCCGTGGTGGATGAGGAGATGGACGTGCTCGGGGTGCTTTCGCTCGAGGACATCCTTAGGCTCAGCCTCCCGGAACACCTGCTGTGGCTCGAGGACCTCTCGCCAATCCTGCATTTCCAGCCATTTGCCGACATGCTGAGAAACGACAGGGATACCAAAGTCGCAGACTGCATGCGGGAGGACTTCATCAAGGTCGAGGAGGATGTCCCGGCCGTACAGCTAGCCAAACTGTTCCTCATAAATAATGCAAGAAGAATAATTGTCACAAGAAACGGCAAATTCGCCGGAGTGGTGGATATACAGGATTTCACTACCCAGCTATTCTGGGTCTGACATGGAGTGAGGGATGAAAGCGCAGTACGATGTTTGTGTTATAGGTGC
Organism: Victivallales bacterium; assembly: GCA_016930955.1. GTDB lineage: Bacteria > Verrucomicrobiota > Lentisphaeria > Victivallales > JAADHT01 > JAFGFR01. Next base: position 4,482 of record JAFGFR010000271.1, read on the forward strand.
CGGTCCAGGCGGCTATGTGGCGGCTTTAATAGCTGCCGGGCGTGGAAGTAAAACATTGCTGGTGGAGAAGGGGTTCCTCGGCGGGACATGCCTCAACTGGGGTTGCATACCCACCAAGACGCTTATTGCCAGCGCCGACCTGTTAAGGAAAGTGAGGTGCGCCTCGGAATTTGGTATAAAGCTTTCCGGAGCCAGTCCCAGTATGGATTGGCAAAAAGTTCAGGAACGCAAGGACGACGTGGTGACCAAGCTTCGCGGTGGAATAGACTCTTTGCTCAAGGGTGCCGGGGTAGATGTTATAGAAGGTCAGGCATCCTTTGCCGACAGAAAAACAATTGCCGTCTCCGGCTCTAAAGGCAGAATATCCGCTGTCAATTTCATCATAGCCTCAGGTTCGGAGCCGGCGATTCCGTCCTTCATCCCACAGTCCAAAAGGATCCTCGACTCAACCTCGATCCTTTCGATTGACCACATACCAAAAAGTCTGTTGGTCCTCGGGGGTGGTGTCATAGGCTGCGAGTTCGCTTCGCTTTTCTCGACCCTAGGGACCGAGGTGACAATTGTCGAGATGCTTCCAGATATACTCTTTGGGCAGGAAAAGGATGTCTCGCGTCTGCTCGCGGCAGAGCTGAAAAAGATGGGTGTATCCATTGGTGTCGGCGCGCCGTTGTCGAATATCAAGGCCGATGCAAAGTCCGTTTCCGGATACGCCGCAGGGAAGAGGATATCCGCCGAGTACATGCTTGTGGCGACAGGCCGTTCCCCTGTCGTGTCGGGACTTAACCTGGCAAACGCGCAGGTGAAAACCGACAAAGAAGGACATATCCCGGTTGATGCGCGCTGCAGAACGAATGTGCCGGGGATTTATGCGGTCGGGGATGTCACCGGAAGGATACTGCTTGCGCATCTGGCAAGTGCGATGGGGATGGCTGCGGCGGAAAATGCCTCGGGCGGAAACAGCACCTTCAGAGACAATCTGGTTCCGGGATGTATTTTCACACATCCCGAGATAGGTTCTGTAGGCCTTACAAGTGAAAGCTGCAGGAGCAGGAACATCCCCGTCAAAACCGCCAAGTTCCATTTCGCCGCCCTTGGCAAAGCCATGGCTTTGGGCGAGACCTCGGGCTTCTGCAAGTTGATTGCAGACGAGAACTCAGACCAGGTTCTGGGCGCGCACATAATCGGGCCGAACGCTACCGACTTGGTCGCCGAGGTTGCCACCGCAATGAATTTGGAAGTCACCGCCAAAGAGCTGGCCAGAGCAATCCATGCACATCCCACTCTTTCGGAAGTCACCATGGAGGCTGCTCACAGCCTCCACGGAGAATGCGTACACGCTCCTCCCAGACGAAAATAGCCATCAAACTGCTTAATTGGAGAGGCTGAAGGTGAAGAGAAGGACTTTTACGGGTGTGATAATACAAAGCGGGCTGCTGCTTCTTGTGGGGAATCTTCCTAAGCTTTCGTGCTGGCTGTCATTGGATTCCAAGCGCGGCGATGAGAAACGCCTGAAGTATCCAGGAAAAGTCCTCCCGCTCGGAAATATCGGCCCGTCACCAAAAAAACTCCTGGGATAGCATGCCATGAACAATATCGGGATCGTCAATAAAGCTAAGATCAGGGTATGCACCAGCCATTTCGCCGCACCATCTGCCGCGCCTGCGCTCCCAACGCGGTTCACACGGAGTTTTGAAATTGGCTCCACAATAAAGACATTCTTGGTCGCCTCTCTTTCTTTTGCCATGCTTGCCGCATGCAAGGCGGAGGATAAGGTGCTTGTGTCGCCTCTTGCAGGCAAATGGTACAGTGCCGATTCCGTTAAGCTCCGCTCGGAACTCGATGGGTATCTCGAAAAGGCGGAACAGCAGCCCGTCAAGGATGTTATCGCACTTGTGCTGCCACACGCGGGATATGCTTATTCCGGGATCACTGCGGCCTACGGCATCAAGGCTCTCGGCAAACAGTACAAACGCATCGTGATCATTGGCCCGAGCCACCGGTTCGCAATGCAAAACACACTGAGCATCCCGGATGCCGACTATATCCAGACCCCATTGGGCAAGGTGCCGCTGGACAAGGAAGCCGTGCAAAGCCTGCTCAAGCACGATTTCATAAGGTCAGTTCCTCAAGTTCACCAACAGGAGCACAGTGTCCAGATCATGATCCCCCTTCTTCAGGCAGCCATGAAGGACTTCACCATTGTGCCGATAGTCATCGGGCGCTGTGACCTGCCGATGCTCGAACGCGCGGGAAAAGCCATCAGAAGCGTTGCCGACAACAATACCCTCGTGATCGCAAGCTCCGATTTCGTTCACTTCGGACGCAACTTCAACTTCATCCCCTTCTCGGAAAACATCCAGAAAAATATTAGGGAAATGGACTTCGGAGCCTGCGAGAAAATCTTGAACCTCGACATGACGGGATTTTTGGGCTACATCAAAAACACTGGTGCGACAATCTGCGGCGAGATGTCCGTGGCGGCGCTGCTCAGCGCATTGCCCGACAACACCAAGCCACAGAAGCTCCACTACGCGACATCCGCAGAGATGACCGGGGATTTCACCCACAGCGTAAGCTACCTATCGATTGCGTTCTCGGGGAAATGGCCTGAAGACCAAACTGAAGTCCAAACGCCGTCTCCTCGAGCTTCATCTCTGAGCGATGACGACAGAAACACTCTCCTTTTGCTCGCAAGGAAAAGCATTGAGTTCTACCTCGAAAAACGCCAAGTTCCCACCCCGGAGCAGCTCGGCATACAAATATCCGAGCCTATGAAATCCAGGCGTGCAGTATTCGTGACTCTCAAGAAGGACGGTCAGCTAAGGGGCTGCATCGGGGAGATTTTCCCGTCGCAGGAACTGTACAACTCCGTGATCGTCAATGCTGTAAACTCAGGTGTCAACGACAGCAGATTCAAACCTGTGACAGCGGCAGAGCTCGACGGCATCAGCCTCAACATATCCGTGCTCACACCTCCCTCTCAGGTCGCTTCCTACAAGGACATCATCATCGGTAGGGACGGGGTTGTCCTCAGAAAAAACAACCGGTCATCGGTATTCCTGCCACATGTGGCCACAGAACAAGAATGGAACCTCGAACAAACACTGAGCCACCTCGCTATGAAGGCAGGTCTGCCCCACGACGCATGGAAGGAGTCATGCACATTCCTGACATTTCAGGCGGAACTCTTTTGAGGATAAGTTTATGATAGCGGTGAGCATGGGGGATCCCAACGGCGTCGGGCCCGAGATCGCCCTGAAGGCCTTTGCTGACAATGAGTTCCCCGAGGACGGCTTCATTGTCGGGGACATCTCCGTGCTCCGGCATTGCTCGGAGGCCATTTCAATTGCCGTGCCTCTGGCGACCATGAAGGACATGATGGTGCCAAAAGGAGTTCTGAACGTCCTTGACATGGGATTCCCGGGTGCCGGCGCGGTGCGTGCCGGCAAGAAGACCGCCGAGGCCGGAGCCGCATCTCTGCAGTACATAAAGAAGGCCGCTCAACTCGCGATAGACTGCGAGGTGGAGGCTATGGTCACCTTGCCCGTATGCAAGGAGGCTATAATGTCGGCTTGCCCGGGATTCATCGGCCATACCGAGCTGATAGCCCGGATGTGCGGAGTGGACGACTACACGATGATGCTTGCATCCGAATCAATCATTGCCACCCATGTGTCAACGCATGTTTCCCTGAAGGATGCCATTGCCGGGGTCAAATGCGCACGGATACTGAAGGTCATAGAACTTACCGCCGATGCCTGTAGGCTTCTACGAAGGAGACCGAGGATCGCCGTCGCGGGACTGAATCCGCACGCCGGCGAGGGAGGGGTCTTCGGCGATGAGGAGATCAGGGAGATTGTACCGGCTCTGGAACAGGCTAAGGGAAGGGGCTTCGACGTGACCGGCCCAGTGCCGCCTGACACGGTCTTCTTCAGAGCCGCAAGGGGAGAGTTCGATGCAGTGGTGTGCATGTACCACGACCAGGGGCACATAGCCATGAAGTGTTCCGGGCTGGACGACGGGGTGAACGTCACGCTGGGGCTTCCAATTGTGAGGACTTCTGTGGACCACGGCACTGCCTTTGACATCGCGTACACGGGAAAGGTCTCGACGGGGAGTTTCGTGAACGCGTGCAGAATGGCACATGCGCTGGCCGGGGCTGAAAAATCCCCACAAGACGCTTCGCCCGACGCTGACAAACCGCACGAGTGAGCTCAGCGATAAAGAATGGCTTGCATTTGGAAAACTGCCGGGTATATTCCAAGTGCGGTGCCGTTGTATGACGGAGGAATTTGAAGTGTTAACCGAAATAAAAATAAAGGGAGTTCATCCAATGTTGAAATCATTATTCAGGTCGGCAATGTCTTTTATCCCGGCGCTGTACGCCATAAGCTTGCACGGGGAGGAGGCGGCGAAGCCGACTGCGCTTGTCCTGGTCCAGCGTGGCGGCCCGGTGATGTACGTGCTGGTAGCGCTGTCCTTCATAGCTCTGTGCCTTGTTTTCTATTATCTAATGAGCCTGAGGGAGAAGGTCATAGTGCCCCCAGTGTTCATCAGGCAGGCCGAGGAGGCAATAGCGGCGAAGGATTTCGAGCTGCTTTCACGTATTTGCCGCGACAACGACAGCCCTGCGGCAAAGATCATTTCCGCCGGGACGGAGATATTCATCAGGTCGAGCAACAACTACATGATGATCCGCGATGCCGTCGAGGACGAGGGTGCCAGGCAGGCCGGGAGGCTATGGCACAAGATCCAGGCGCTGCAGGACATCGCGGTCATCGCACCCATGGTCGGACTGCTCGGGACAGTTATAGGCATGATCCACTCCTTCATGAGTCTGCACGCAGAGCTGGGCACACCCCGGCCGACAGTCATTGCAAGCGGGGTCTCAATGGCCTTGGTCACCACCGCTGCAGGCCTTGTCATCGGCATCGTGGCGATGATCCTCTACTCGTTCTTCCGGGCAAGAATAAACAAGCTGCTCACTGCGTTGGAGAACAGCTGCAACCGGATAACGGTTGAGATGATGGTCTCCGAAAGCACCCCGACAACCCCCTTCTGAGGCATATAAAAGACTAGATACCACCGGAGAACACAATGAATTTCAGGAAAGAAACGCCGGTTCATGGCCCCGGGTTCCAGATGGCACCGATGATAGACATCATCTTCCTTCTGCTTATATTCTTCATCGCCGCCGCAGTGTACTCGCAATGGGAGTCGAAACTCGAGATCAAGGTCCCGACATCCGAGACGGCGCAGCACAGGGCCCGATTCCCGGGAGAGGCGATAGTCAATATCGACAAGGACGGTCAGTTCTATCTGAACTCCATCAATTTCACCCACGAAAGACTGGAACAAGTCCTGTCGCAGCTCGCGAAGACCTATCCTGACCAGCCGGTGGTCATCAGAGCCGACAAGGAGACACACTGCAGGCATCTGATACTCCTTCTCGACATTTGCGCCAAGTCAGACATAGCAAACATTTCCTTCGCGACTTTATCTGCCGAAGATGTCGAGACGGAAGAATAGACCTGAAGAGAGTCCGAACCCCTGCATACCCCAATTATGCGAGCAAAATCACATACCGCGTGCCCGGCACCTGGACTGAGACTGCATAAGGCCGTCAAAGTGGCCCTGTTGCTGTTTGTATGCGCCACAGGCCGGACTATGGCAAGAGATATATCGAATGACCAGAAGAAGCTCTATATAGACGACCAGATCAGGTTTGCCGACGGCCTTGCCGAAAGAGGGCATCTGGCGCTGGCCATCGAGGAATACCAGAGGCTCGTAGCGCGATTCCCCGGAGACGAGCTTGTCGCCGAAGTATGGATACAACTCGCATCCGCATACGCCGAAAGCGGAGATATCGAGAACTCCAAGAAGACATTTCTAACTTTTTTCGAGAAATTTCCCGAGTCGAGGGTGAGGCATGCCGCGATGCTCCGTTTGGCCCTGGTTCTTGACAGTTCTGCCGACCCGGAGGACAAGTCCAAGGGACTCGCTATGCTCGAGAAGCTCAAGACCACCCAGGCCGCGCCAGAAGGGATACGTGAGGCGGCGATATTCCATGTCGGCAGAATACATTTGAAAAACGGGGATAAGGTTGCCGCCGAGAAGGAGTTCCGCAGCATCGCGGGCAGACCGGTCAGCGATCCCATGCATGTGTTCAGAGCCCATGCTGCCATGGAGCTTGCGCGCATGCTTCCGTTCAACGAGGCGAAGTTGCTTCTGTCGCCGATGCTGGAATCGCCAGAGATAGACACGGAGACCCAGAAGACTCTTGCCTGGCAGCTTGCCGAGCGGTTTTTCGAGGAAAAAGACTTCCCTGGCGCGGCGGAGCTTTTCGCAAGGGTAACCGTGATGTTTCCCGACACTCCGATCGCCCGCAACGCCGCATTCCGGCGTATCGAGTGCCTCTACAACAACGGCGACTATACCCTCGCGATATCCGAGGCCGACAGAGCCCTGTCTTCGACATATAAACAGGATTCCAAAGTGATAGAACGATTCCTCTACATTAAAGCCATCTCGCTTAAGCAGCTCAAGTCTTTTCCTCAGGCTATAAACATATTCCAGTCCTTCCTCAAGATGGACTCAGGAGAAATCTCCCCGGTCGCCGCCCTCGCCGTGCCGGCATATATCGAATGCCTAATCGCCGATGGGCGCGTGGAGGATGCCGAGCGGGAGGTGCTGCTCAGGGCTCTGAGAAAAGACCTCCCGGACGACTCCATGCGGGATATCGTCCTTATGCTGGTCAACGCATCTGGGACAAATCCAAAATATATCCCGCTCGTCGAAAGCGCGCTCAAAAGCCTCAAACCCACAACTCAGGCCTATGACTCATTGCGTCTCAAAAAGGCTGCGTTGCTGCTGCGCAAAAGCGATGGAGAGGCCGCCGCCAAACTCTATTCCGAGATCGCCGCCGACGGGATCGAGGAGTCTAGGGCATCCGCCCTGATGGGGCTTGCCTCCGCGCAAATCTCACTCGACAATGAGGTTAATGCCCTCAAAACCTATCAGAGGATAATAAAGGACTTCCCAGGCAACCCTGTGGTGCCCGATGCCATGCTCCGTGCGGCAGTCATATTGATGCGAGACCCTTCTGCCTGGGAGCACGCGGCAGAGCACCTCGATGCAATCGTGAAAAAACACCCGGAGTCGCAGATCGCGAATTTCGCAAAATTTTATCAGGCCTTCATGATGTTCGAGGAGAAGAAGTATGCACAGGCGGTGGAGGCATTCGATAAGCTCATCGATCACTCCGACGCACCCGAGAAGCTCAAGCTCAACGCGCTGGTCTACAAGATATGGTCACGCCTGAAAGGTGGGGAGCCGGAAGCTGCCTTGGCCGCATTGAAGCCGGAAGTCTTCGAGCAGGCACCACCGACCTTCCTGCTCGAATTCGCCGAAAGCATGATGTCCAATAACCTGGAAATCGCTCAAAAAGCCCTGCTGCAAATCGTCAAGACTGAAAAGAATGCATCCCCGCAGGATTTCCAGAAGGCTCACCTGCTCCTCGCAGAAGCACGAATCGCCGCAGGAAACCCCGTGGATGCAATGGAGTCGCTCAGGACCGCAATCGAGTCAAACGTCGACACAAAGACAACATCCCTTGCCCAGTACTTGCTCGGCAACCTGCTCTTCGAAAGAGGAAAGAAGCAGGAGGCCGTCATGCTCTTCGAGAAGTGTCTCGACAACCCGGTTGACAAAAACTCCTCCGCAAGGGCAAGGCTCGGACTTGCAAAAATCCTCTCCACAGACCCCGAGAGACTCAAAACCGCAAACAGATACGCTATGTCAGTATTCATCCTGGCTGACGATGAGGACATCTGCTCCGAGGCGATGTTGCTGAGCATCAAAATATCTCTCGACTTGGGGAGCAAACAGGAGGCCGCCGCCACTTGGAAGGAGTTCGCGGAAAGGTTCCCCGAAAAAGCAGAGTCTCCCGACAACGCTGAAATCAAAAAACAAGTCAGTGAATAAAACTCTGCACAAGCCGCACGAGAAAGGGATGGTCGAGAACGCCGTGGGATACATCAAGAGGAACCCTCTGGAGATGCTTGCCGAGGAGCCCGGCAGCCTGCATCCCCTCCCGGCGCATGCCCCGGACTGCTCAACCTGAGGCACTGCCGCGCGGACAGCCGCTGCCGGGTATGTCGACTCCAACAGCTATCTGAAAGGAATTTTGTTTTTCATCATGCAGGGACATTCCCTGCGACGAGAGCAAAGTTCAAGTGTGGAATTGGCTCTAGAAGCTACCCCCCCAAAAAAAACGAATATTTTTCTGCAAACCCTTGACATTCTTTTAATATGGTCTATTTTTTCTGAAGAGGAAAATGGACCAGATGAATTATCCCAAATAAAGCAGTTGCTGCAGTGTGCCGTGGATCTATTCTTGTTTTGAGTGACACTGTAGTGACTACTGCGAACTCAAAATGA
>JAFGFR010000272.1 GCA_016930955.1 Victivallales bacterium
AGTCCTTTGACGGCCTCAGGGTTGTTGGCGTCAGCGAGGTCTTTGGCCATTCTGGAGCGGATTCTATGGTCTTTGATTTTTTGGTATGTATCGATCTGGAACTTGACTTCCGGCCCGGTCAGGAATGTCAGAGATTGTGCTCGCTCGATATTTTTATCATCGAAAGGCTCTGCCTGCCATACAGGGATAATCAGCGGGTAGAAGATCAATAGCGACTCAATTAATGTCATTTTCCCTCGTCTCCTTAGGGGCAGTGTTTTTCCCGTTTTTAATTCCTGTCTCTGAAGAGCCGTCTCGGGTCCTCGCGCTGCTGTGTGTCGTCGGAGGAGCCGTCGTCATATGCGGGCCTGCCTGCAGGGTCCACCACGGTAGCCCTGATATACATGTCAAGGATACTGTTCTTGTCATCCCTGCCAAGGAAATCAGGTCCGAAAAGATTTGTGTAGAAATTCTTGTTGGACTGTATCACCCCGCCCATGGATATTCTCTGACCGCTTTGGACTGTCATGCGCGTTGAGACATCCTCGACCATGACCGACTGGCGCGGCTTTCTTTTTGTTGTTCTTCTGCGGCCTTTGGCCGTGTTTTCCTCCGGCTCGTCCACGAGATAACTTACCACAGGATATACCTCGATGTCTATCTTCCCGTTGCCGAGGTATGTCGGGAGCACATAGAGGGATGAGCCGATGTCCCGCCATACTATGTCGTTGTCGGAGCCCGGTACAATTACCACCCCGCCTCCCGGGGCGATGAGCCCGATAGTGGGCCTCAATGGGCGCTGGCTGAGCCATGTCGGGTCAACGATTGTCTTCCCGACCCATAGCTGCGCGGGGCTTCCGCTCCTGGTAAGAATGAACTGGGAGGTGTTCCTTGTTCCAGTATCGCTGCGTTTGGCTGCCGAGATGGAGATAGTGTCCGGCTTGACAACCTTGCCGTCCTTGATGATGATCTGATTGTCCTTTGATGGATGACCCTTGTATGAGGCCTTGCCGTGTAGTTTGTCGTTTCTGCCGTCGGACGTGCCGACGAAGTCCACCTCGATCCTTATGTTGACGGGCGGCAGGTCTATCTTGCCTATCACCCCGGCGATCTTTTCGGCGTTTGCCTCGAAGTCGAAAACTATGACCGACTGTCTTTCCGGGAGATATGCCATTGTGCCTGTGGGGGAGAGCATGGGCTTGCATACTGACTCTATGGTGGCGTAGCCGACGGTCATTAGCGGGACGATTTTTGTGACCTGCCTGGGTTCGTATGTGACGACCACAGGCTTCGGCCTTCCCTGGGTCTCCGGTTCTTCGGCCATGCAATTATCCATTGGCGCGAAGCAAACCTTCAGTGCGACAGAGGCTAGAGCTGCAATTTTCAAAGCTTTCATCCCACGGTCTCCTGCGGCTGTGCCGCTTTTGTTTTTAGACAAGAAAAGTCTGGTCCCTGTTTGGGCCGACGGAGATAATGCCGATGCTGGCGCTGACTAGATCGGCAATCTTATTCAGATAATTCTGTGCGTTCTGGGGCAGCTCGCTGAAGGACTTGCACGACGATGTCTTGGACATCCATCCGGGGAAGGTCTCGTATATGGGTTTTGCCGCGGCGATCTCCTCGTTGTCCGAGGGCATGTGCGTCACGGTCTTGCCGGCTATGTCATATGCGGTGCAAATCCTTATCTGCTCGAAGTCGTCCAGCACGTCTAGTTTGGTTATTGCCAGCTCGTCCACGCCGTTGACCATGCATGAGTAGCTCGAGGCTACCGCGTCGAACCATCCGCAGCGTCTTTTCCTTCCCGTAGTGGCGCCGAACTCGTTGCCGGCCTTGCCCAACATTTCGCCGGTCGCGTCTTTCAGCTCGGTCGGGAAAGGACCCTCGCCGACCCTGGTGGTGTATGCCTTTATCACCCCGACAACCTCGTTTATGTACTTTGGCGAGAGCCCCGACCCGGTGCACGCCCCGCCGGTGGTAGTGTTGCTGCTGGTGACAAAGGGGTAGGTGCCGTAGTCAACGTCCAGCCACATGCCCTGCGCCCCCTCGAAGAGTATGTTCTTGCCGTCCCTCGCCGCCTGGTTGACGGTCAGCACGGTGTCGCGGATGAAAGGCGACAGGAACTTCGCCGCAGCAAGCTGCCTGGACCATTCGGAATCAATGTCTAGCGTCTCCATCCCCTTGCCCGAGAAGATCGAGTTGTAGTATGTTGCCTGCTCGCGGAAGCGTGTCTCGTAGCGGGCGATGTCCAGCATCTCCAGGGCCCTGATGCCTATCCTCGACACCTTGTCTGCATATGCCGGCCCGATGCCGCGCTTGGTCGTGCCGATCTTCTTGCCCTCCGGACGCGCCAACTCGTGCATCGCATCCATCCCGCAATGATAGGGAAGTATAAGATGGCACCTCGTGGAAAGCTGCAGGTTGGCAGGGGATATCTCTATGCCCTTCTCTTGAAGCTCCTTGATCTCCTTCTCGAGGGCCAACGGGTCGACCACCACACCGTTGCCTATCAAGCACAAGGTCCTGCTTCTGAATATCCCCGATGGTATGAGGTGAAGCACGTGCTTGCTTGTGCCGATCTCCACCGTGTGCCCGGCGTTGTTGCCCCCCTGGAAGCGCACAACCATATCCATGTTCTCCGTGAGGACGTCTATGATCTTGCCCTTGCCCTCGTCGCCCCACTGCGTGCCGACCAATACACTTATCGCCATCTCAAACATTCCCTTCAAATTAATTCAATTTAATAAATCCCGCCCGCGACCGTAGCTGCATGTCCGCAGAACCAGAACCCCGGTAATCTAATCCGGATCCGTCCCCTTGCAATCCCCCCAGGCAAAATGCACCGAGAAAAATTCCGTTCCAACGCTTGAATTCCACATTTCAGGCAGTATTTTCCGCTTTCCTTCGTGATCATGAGGGGCTTCCGGGCGTATAGCTCAGTTGGTTAGAGCGCTACGTTGACATCGTAGAGGTCGTAGATTCGAGTTCTACTACGCCCACCATCTTTTTTACCCACAAAATGAGGCTAAAATACAAGGTTCAGGCAAGCCCCCCGCCGTTTTCACTTCACCCCCTTTCATGCCGTTTCATTGCAAGATTTGTAAACGTTTTGTATACATCCCTTTTTCTGGCGTGGTCGAGGCTGTGAGCTGTCCCGGGTGCCTACAAGGTTCCGCCAACGCACGTGAGGCGCCGCCAAAACAAAAAAAGTTTGAAAAACCCGTACCGGGTTCGGCGGGTTAGGGTAGTGTGTTGTCTTCCGTCCGGAAATTCGCGTTTCAGCGGATGCCCATTTCCTTCAAGGCCTCTTGGGCACGTTCGCAGCCTTGCGGTACCAATGGACGGCCTTGGCCTCGTCCTTCGGCACGCCATGACCATTATTGCACCTCGACCCAAGTGCAATTTGTGCGATGATATGTCCCTGTTCCGCGGCAAGGATAATAAGCATGATGCATGCTATACCATAGAACAATGCCAATGCTAACGACACTGCAAAACGAAATCTTGGAGCCGTCATAGCACCGATGTAAACAAAAGCTATGCCTCCTACGGCTGACTTGATTATCTCGTTTATGGTTTCTCCCCATGACAGCGGACATAAATCGGCTATCAACGCAATGAGAATCGGGACTAGAAAAGTTCCTAACGCTGCCGCCGGGATAAAAAGGATCCAGCGGCAAATATCCTGCAACAGTTTTTTGATTGCTCAGGTTGTTTCATAAGAGCCTAAACATCTATTTCCCAGATTCTATTATAATTCTGATTAGGATTGCTAATCCATCTGCCCTAAAAGTTCAGCCGCTACACGCCGAAGATAATTCGATTTGCCACCATGGATGGCACAGCTTTTACTCTTCATCTGTCTGCCCTCCACAGTTCCATCTCGCCGCGCCGCCATTTCTCGTAGTCCTCCCGCGTCGGGCGCGGCATGATTCGGAATATAAGCCGTCTGTCCCCTGCGAACGGCTCGCCCTCGCCGATCTTGAGCAACAGCTCATGCTTTGAAGCGTGCTTGCCGTATATCCTGAAAAGCTCCATCCACTCGGGGACCTTGTCCATGCCCTCCAGCCACGCGAAAGACATTGACTTGGGCGGCCGCTCCTCCGGTTTCAGGTGCACAAGCAGGGGAATCCACAGGCTGGCCGAGCCGTCCCAGTACAGTTCGTTCAGTTTGCTCCGCATAGGTTTCCCCGTCGTCGTCCACACAGTGCCCCAGCCGATCCCGCCGTCTGCGTTGTTGGTATATAGCAGCTCGCCGTTCTTGTCAAGCCCGAAGACGAGCCGATCGTTGTGTTTCCGGGTAACGTATCGGAACGCTTGGAAGAGTGCTTCCTCGCGTTTCTCCTCTGCCTCTCGCTCCGCCTCGTCCCCGGCGGCGTTTCTCGCGAGGGTCAGCAGGAGTATGATTAACAGCCCTGCCAAGTTGAATGTCCGGAGTGTGTTCGCCAGCATCTTTTCCTTTGGGGCCTTGAACTTATGGATTAACCTGACCAAAAATGTCTACTCCTTATCTCTGTGTGCCGAATGCGCTAAGCTCTGGCGCCGCCGGCAGCCGGTTGCCAGAAGCGGCTTGTCAAGACCAAATCCATTTTTACAAGGAGGCAAAGAGGGTAAGAAAGTTTTTCTCCTTCCTTTCCTTTGTTTCCTCTGTGTAAATCTATCCCCGTCTTGCGAAGTTCGCAAGCCGAATGACGAAGATTTTGCGGGGCTGGCGGGTGGCGAGGCCGCCGTCCTTCCCAATCAACGCATGGATGTGGTTCGGCATGATCGCCGAACCAAGTGACAAGGATTAGGAGAGCCACTTTGTTCATTTCAATTTGTCATTTATCCAACTCGGGTTTCGTCTGCAATCTAAAACAGCGGAAACGACAATCAAGTTGTTTTCAATTTGATAATAAATAGCATATGGGAATTTTTTCGACAACAGTCTATGCTTGCCATATTGGATTGGGTGAATGCCAGCGTAAAAACGGAGAGAGTCGATATCGGAAAACAAGGAATCCTGAAAATAGATTCCCAATCCTTCTTGTTGCCGCTCATAAAATAATTGGCCTGATTCAAGATCCCTATAGGCTGAATCAGATATTTGAATTTTCATTTGAGAGATATTTCAAGGAATTCTTGGCCGTTTCCCAGTCGATAAGTTGATCTTCACCACTTTTGATTTTTTCGTCTCTTCCTCTTAAGACTTCTTCATGCCATGACGGCGATGGGAAATCAGGAGAGTTGTGGACAATATCATCCCATACCGTTTCAATGGTGATAAATTTTTCTTCAAGACTCATCTCTTTTAAAGGCAATGTCGCCAGCATAAAAAACCTCCAATGGCTATTTCATTGATTAATATAAAACCTTTTGGTGATTTTTCAAGTGCACCGATAAAAACTCCGGATCTGGCGCCGGCGGCAGCCGTTTGCCAGAAGCGGCTTGTCAAGACCAAATCCATTTTTACAAAGAGATAACGAAGATAAGGCAGTTTTTCCCTTCCTTTCCTTTGTTTCCTCTGTGTAAATCTATCCGCGTCCTGCGAAGTCCGCAAGCCGAATGACGAAGGTTTTGCAGGAATCTCGAATGCAGGCGAGGGATGCGTCCGCATGCCCGGAATATACAGATTACCTCAGTAGGCAGGCATTCAAAGCGAGCTGGGGTTCCCGGCCTGTCCGCGATATGAACAATGACTGCCAATTGGAAGCACTGAACACATTTATCATCGCCGGGGATGTAGTTGCGGCAAGGCACTGCCACGGGGAGTTTTGAAACTGGCTTCTACGACCTCTCACGGGAATCCACGGTCAGGCAGCCTGGGGGCGAAATCAAGGCATCGCATTGTTGTGGAGTCCCTGACGAGCATTTTGTCTCCGGCGATGGCGATGGGGCCCCATGCGTCATGGCCGTCGAGGGCCTTGAATCTTGCAATCTGTACGGGATGAGAGCTTGTCATGTCGAGAACGGTCATGTAGCCGTTGTCGTCCATTATGAAGAACTTGTTGTCTGCGAGTATGAATGGTCCGAGTCCGAAGCGGTTTTCCGGCCCGCTGGCCCAAAGTATTTCTGTGATATTGTCGGGGCTGGCGCACACGAATTGCTGTCTGAGCACCCCGGCATCCTTTGGCATTATCGAGTAGATTCTGTTGCCGGTGACGATGGGGGTCTGCTGTTCGCTGGCCAAGCCTTTTGCCGGTTTGACCGCCTGCAGGACTTCATAGGCGAATCCCGAGTTGTCCTGCGAGATTCGCAGGATCATGCTTCCTCCTCCGTAGCCTGCGGTGATGAGCAGTCTGTCGTCACCGAGGAACACTGGTGATGGTGCGACGACCTTTCTGTTCCACTCGTCGCAGGCCCAGAGCATTTTCCCATGATCGCTGCTTTCAGCGGACACGCCCACTATTGCGCCCAGTGCGGAGTACACGAAAGTTCTTTTTCCTGCGAGAGTCATTGGTATGATCGAGGAGTGTGACATTTTCAGATCGAGTGTGTTTTCGGTCTGCCAGACGGTCTCTCCGGTTTCGCAGAGGATGCCGGCCATGAGGACTGTGTCCCCGGCAGGCGCGATGACTGCGATATCGCCGTCGATCAGCGGGCATTGCCCTGTATACCATAGCGGCACGGCAGTGCCGTATTCCCTGACCATGTCTACGGACCACAGGAGTTCGCCTGAGTCTGCCCGGAGGCACATGACATGGCCTGCGGGGCCGACAGTCAGGACATAGTCATTGTTGACGGCGGGTATGGTCCTTGAGATTCCGTGGTTTCTTTTGAGGGGGTTGCGGTACCATCTTCGCCAGATTTCTTTTCCGTTTTTGAGTGAGAGGCATCTGAGTGCGTCGGCTTTGTTCTGTTCGTCGTAGTCTAGGATGTACACTTTTCCGTGGTGCACAACCGGTGCGGCGTGTCCTTCGCCGAGTTGAATTTGCCATGCGACATGCGGAGCCTGGTCATGAGCTTGGATTTGCAGCGGCAGTGATTGTCTGGAGATGTTGTCGAAATCAGGGCCTCTGAAGCGAGGCCAGGAATAGGGGGAAGAGTCTTGCGGGATATCCATATAAGCTTCGAAGAACTCTCCGATTGCGGTTTCCTTGGCTTCTTGTGAACTGCGGCCTGAGTTGGGGAAGTCCATGCCCGGGATATTTCTTGAGACGTTTATATTCGAGGCGCTGCCTTGCCAGATGGCGATTGCGATGATCGCGCATGCCACGGCGATGGAGTTGAGCGCCCAAACCATGGCGAAGCCTGAACGCCCGTTTTTTTTTTGCTTCCCCCTCGCTTCATCATTTGTGCCGCTTTCACCTTGGATGATTTCCGTCAGCTTGTGGAGCAGGCTTTCTGCGAGTTTGGCGCGGTTGAAATATCTCTGGACGAATTTTCTGCCCTTCGAGCCCATTTCTTTTAACTTCTCGGGTGGGAATTCGGCCATCTCGAGGATTTTGCTGGCTAGTTTTCCCGGGTTTTCGGGTGGTACAGGCAAAGAGCATCCGCTTTTGCGGGCGATATCGGCTCCCTCGCCGGAGCCGCAGAATATGAAGGGTATCTTTCCGGCCATCAGCTCGAACATCTTGGAGGGTCTGGCACCGTTGAAGAGAGCTATGTCTTTCAATGGGACCAGTGCGATGTCCCACAAGCCCTGGACCTTCGCCATTTCCTGTCTTTTTTGTGGGGGCATGAACCGCAGGTTCTGAAGCTTCATTTCCCCTGCTTTTTTCACGAGCTCGTCCTTTTCCGGTCCGTCTCCAAAAAGCAGGAAGAGGACGTTTGGATTTTTTTTATGGACGATTTCTGCTGCCAGCAGGACTTGTGACAGGGCCTGTGAGCGTCCATGGTTTCCGCCATATCCCACGACGAAGTTGTCGGTGCCTACTCTGAATTTTTTTGTGAATTGGGCGGATTTTCGTGCGGGCGGGAACATCTTGAGGTCCACTCCGTTGGGATACAGCAAGGTTCTGGCTGCGGGGCAGCTGTCGAGTACCCCCTGCTGTATACCTTCGGTCTGACAGGATACGATTGCGGATTCCGAGTAGAGAATTCTCTCGAGGTGTTGCAAGAGGGAGAGTTTGATTCCCGGGCCGATGATCCCGAGCTGCACGGCACTTTCGGGCCAAAGGTCGCTGATGTTCATGACCATGCGTGCTCTTTTCATTGTCTTGAGTGCCATTGCGGTCAACCCGAGGAAGAGAGGTGGGGACTCGCAGATGAGGAAATCGGCTCGAGGCAGCTTGATGAGACCGGCGATCAGGGAGGAAAGGACGAAGGAGAAATATACCGTGAGCTGAGGCAGGAGGCCTTTTCTCCTCGATGCGAATATCCAGGATCGCAGGACTTTGACGCCGTCTATATTTTCGGATGTGAAAAATTGGCCTTTATATTCGGGGAAGACCTTTCCGAGCGGGTAGTTGGGCATGGCTGTGAGCACGATGGTGTCATGTCCTGCCTTTGCGGCACGAATTGCCAGATCGTGAAGGCGGTTTTGCGGTGCCCCGTGTTCCGGCGGATAGTATTGTGTGAGTATGACGATCTTCATTTTCAATGAGTCAAGCTTTGACTGCCGGCAGGAAGATGAAGAATGTGGTCCCTTTGCCAGGCTCGGAGAAGAGTTCCAGGAATCCCTTGTGCTTTCTGACGATGCTGTAGACCATTGAGAGTCCGAGCCCGCTGCCCTGACCTTCTGACTTGGTGGTGAAAAAAGGGTCGAAGATTTTCGAGATGATGGACTTTGGGATGCCCACGCCGTCGTCCTCGATGCTGATCACGCGGTAGTCGCCTTCCTTTGCGTCGGGTATGGCGCTGAGCATGTTCTCCCCGACGCGGATGTCCTGTATCTCGATTTTGAGCAATCCTCCCTTTTTGTGGTCTTCCGGACGCATCAAAGTCATGGCGTGTGCGGCGTTGATGCATAGGTTCAGCAAAACTTGCTCCATCTGGACGGAGTATGCCTCGGCTGTTGCCTTGTTCTCGAGCGGGATGAATCTGATGGAGACGGACTTGTCGAGGGTGCGTTTACATATCCTGACGACATTCTCCACGACCTTGTTGAGGTCGACTTTTGCAAGCGGGAGGTCTTGTCGTCGCGAAAGCGAAAGCAGTATCTCGACCATCTCGGCTCCCTGTTTGGCCGCGGTTTTCAGTGTTCCGATGTCTGAGCCGAGGTCAATTTTTGCGGACTGCAGGTCTTTTGAAGTGGCGATTGTGAACTCGATGGACGACAGGGTGGCCTGTATGCTTCCGATGATGTTGTTGAAGTCGTGTGCGAGGCCTGCGGCAAGATTGCCGATGGTGTCCATCTTCTGGGTCTGCCTGATACGCTCCTCGGAGTTGTATTTTTCTGTCAAAGCGAGAGCCAGCTGTGCGATCTCCATGTTCTCGAAAGGCTTTTTGAGTATCAGCAGGTTATCTCTGATTCCGACTCTTTCGAGGATTTCCTCCCAGGAGAAGTCGGAGTATGCCGTGCAGATGACTATCTGGGTCTTGCTGTCTGCGGAGAGGATTTTATCGAGTGTGTGCAGCCCGTCCCAGCCCGTCGGCATCCTGACATCGAGGAACACGAGAGCATATGGTGTCCCGAGCTCGATGGCCTTCAGGATCATCTGGAGGCCTTCTTCTCCGCTTGCGGCGGAGTCGACGTCGTAGTAGACCTCCTGCCTGCCATGGGGTGCTTGCCCCGGGTCTTCGTCTGCCCCGAGCCTGCCCCTGATGTTGTCAAGGATTTTGTCGGTCTCCTTTTTCTTCCCGGAGCTGGAGATGAATTGGGCCAGACGTTCTCTGAGATCCTTCTGGTCATCGATGACTAGTATGTGTCTGTTGTCCATGGAGTGTATTATAGCGTATGTGCTTGGAAAAGTCAACGCGGGGATTGAAATTGACTCTGGTGTCAATTCTAAGGGTTGGGGGGATAAATTAAGGTGATGTCGGCTTGATCTTGGAGATATGGGGGCTATTTTATGCTGCGGTTTGTATGGCACGACCGGCCGCTGGGAGACGGTTTTTATATCGGAGATTGCAATGAGGTCATATTATCACGAGGACAATGTTTTTTTTCTTGAGGGCTGCGTCTCGCTTGAGACTGGCGACAGATGGGTCTCTCCGTGGCGGATCCCTTTCCGCCGGCGTGATTTTTTCCCTTTTTTGAAGGATCAGAGGGTGCATGACTCTCCGGGAGTGAGGTTGTGCTTCTCGACTGACAGCGTCGATATACGGATAAAATTTCTCGACAAGGAGAGTTTTGCCGAGCCTGTGAAGTTCGATGTGTTTGTCAACAACAAGTTTTCCGAGGGGATAGACCTTTATCCTGGGAAGATGCGGATGGATCTCATCGGCGGCGGGGGTATGGCTGACTATATGATCTACCTTCCACCTGACAGGGCGGTATGGCTGGAGGGCATCTCGATAGACGACGATGCGGACATTGTCACCACCCGTCGTCCGTCGCATGCCAGATGGCTGCACTACGGCAGCTCGATAAGCCAGTCGGCCTGCGCTCGGCCCTCGCGGATATGGACAGTCCAGGTCGCCCGCAGGCTGGGCTTGAACCTTAGGAATTTCGGGTTTGGCGGCAATTGTCAATGCGAGCCTATGGTGGGGCGCCTTATGAGGGATCTTCCCGCAGACTACATAACGCTGAAACTGGGTATCAACTCTTATGGCGGTGCGTTGAGTGAGCGTACCTTCGGGCCGAACGTCATCGGCCTTATTCAGATTATCCGCGACAAGCACACACGTATCCCGATTGGGGTCATATCGCCGATATATTCCCCCGAGAGGGAGGATGTGAAGGGGGGCAGCGGTATGAGCCTCAAGGATATGCGAGAGACGTTGAAAGGCATAGTTGAGATATGTGCGGGCTATGGGGACCAGAACATCCACTACATTTCAGGGCTCGAGCTTCTCGGGGAGGCAGATGCGGGCCTGCTTAGCGACAAGCTTCATCCCAATGCCGAATCCGGGCAGGATCTGATTGCCGAAAACTTTGTGAAAAGGGTTTTATCGAGGCTGAACCCCACGTTGGCTGTGCATGGAAGTATGCGTCCTTGAGCTAATTTAAAAACTCTCCGTGGCCGCGCGGCCTGCCATTTTGGATGCGAGGCTACGCCGAAATGGCGGGCACAGACAGCTTAAGGTATGCGCCAGCCATTTCGCCGCGCTGTCTGCCGCGCCTGCGCACCCAACGCGGTTCACACGGAGTTTTGAAACCGGCTCCCTTGATAAAAAAACTGAAAAATCTTGTTTTTTTGATTGCATGTTGAGGGAGTCATTGTATGGTACTGCCCCTTTGTTCCGTTTTTTTTGCGGGATTGGTGCTCAGGATTGGGTCTGGCGCATGCAGGGAGTGTGCGCGCAATGAACCGAGGGAACGGCGACGTTCTCCCCAATGTGTCGGAGCGACAGTTTAGCTTATGGATTTATCGAGAGAGCTTTTTGTCTTTTCGGGCAGCGCAAACATGAGGCTGGCCGAGGAGATCGCATTGAAATTGAACGTCCCTTTGGGGATGGTGGAGAACAGGCGTTTCCCCGACGGGGAGATATTCATCAAGTTCTGCCAGAACATCAGGAACTCCGACATCTTCCTGATCCAGCCCATATCCCATCCGATCAACGAGTCCTTGATGGAACTGCTCATCATGATAGACGCGGCCAGGCGTGCGTCTGCGGCGAGGATTACGGCGGTGATTCCTTATTTTGCATATGCTCGGCAGGACAGGAAGGATCAGCCGCGTGTCCCCATAACAGCCAAGCTTGTGGCGAATCTGATCACGGTCGCCGGTGCGTCCAGGGTGCTGACGATGGATCTTCACGCCCAGCAGATACAGGGTTTTTTCGACATTCCAGTGGATCATCTTTACGGGTCGCCTGTGATAGTTCCATATGTCAAGGAGTTCACGGGGGGCAAGCTGGTCGTGGTGGCGACCGACTCGGGGGGTGTGAAGATGGCGCATGCCTATGCTGACATGCTCGGGGCGGGTCTTGCGGTGGTCGCCAAGCGAAGGCTTGATGCGACCAGCGTGGAGTCATCGCACTTGGTGGGAGAGGTTAAGGGCAGGGTATGTATTCTGGCTGATGACATGACGACCACTGCGGGGACGCTTGTTGCCGGCGCGAGACTGCTGAAGTCAAGCGGTGCGAAAGAGGTCTTTGCCGTAGTCACTCATTGTCTTTTGAACGCGGACGGCAGAAAGAGGCTCATCGACAGTCCGATATCAAGACTTATCACCACCAATGCCGTCCCGGTTGAGGACGATTGTGGCGGACGTATCAAGGTTCTCAGCATAGCCAATATAATGGCGAAGGCCATTCGATACATTCATGAGGGAGCTTCGGTGTCTTCCCTCTTCAAGGTATAGCAACAATTATCCGTGAGGATCAAGTAAAATGACAGGCAAGAGCAGGAAGACTTTGAAAGTCAAGACAAGGGGGATTTTGGGCAAGGCATCTTCGAGGAGGGCCAGGAGGCAGGGCTTTATACCGGCGGTGATTTACGGTCACGGGGCGGTGCCGAGGCATGTCCTTATGGATTCGCGGGAATGGGATGCTATATCTGGGAAGGACATCCAGATAGTGGATTTGAAGCCTGAGGACGGGGATGATCTGACGGTGCTGATAAAGGAAGAGCAGTATGACTATCTTAGTGGCATGACCAAACATCTGGACTTCCTCGAGGTCAAGATGGACGAGGTGATAACGGCCTTTGTCACGGTGCATACGCACGGCATGCCGGTCGGCCTCTCACAGGGTGGAATACTTGACGTACAGCTTCACGAGATCGAGGTGGAGTGTACGCCGGCAACGCTTCCCGACTCGATAGACATAGATGTCAGCGGGCTCAACCTGGACGATGCGGTACTTCTCGGCGAAGTGGCTCTTCCTGATGGAGTGAAGGCTCTCGGCGAGCCTGACCATGTCGTTCTGCACGTGATTTTGCCGAGGATAGAGAAGGAGCCCGAGCCGGCGGAGGTTGCTGCCGAGGGTGTGGAGGCTGCCGAGCCCGAACTTGTGGGAGGAGAGAAGAAGGAGGAGGCCGAAGAGGAGGCTTCGAAATAGATTGGCCTCGTCTCAAGTCCTGCCTCTCTCAGGCTTATGGGAAGCGAACCTCAAGACAGGATAAGGCTGGTGGTGGGCCTGGGGAACCCAGGCGAGGCATATGTCTCGACCAGGCACAACGCTGGCTTCATGGTGCTGGAGAGGGTTTTGAAGAGGCTCAGGGGCAAGTTTGTGAGGAGCCTGAGATATGGCTCGGACTTGTGGGAAGGCAACTGCAAAGGTTCGAGGCTTTTGCTGGCGAGGCCGCTGACATACATGAATCTCAGCGGTGGTGCGGTATCGAGGATTGCGTCCGGTGCGGGGCTGGCTCCACGGGAGGTGTTGGTGGTTTATGATGACATGGACCTCCCATTGGGCAGGATAAGGATAAGAAAGGATGGAGGAGCCGGGGGGCATAGAGGGGTCGAGTCGGTAATTGCCGGACTTGGCTCTGCGGATTTCGCAAGGGTTCGTGTGGGTATAGGCAGAGGTGAATGCCCCGATCATTCCGCACATGTCCTTGCCGGCTTCGCTGATGAGAAAGACAAGGAGGTTTTTGTGCAGGTGCTTGAGACGGCTGCCGATGCCGTCAAGCTGGCACTTTACCGTGGGCTGGATGTCGCCATGAACGAATATAACGGCATGCGCCATGATGGAAAGAGAGATTAGGAGGAAAAGATTTTGAGTGCGCCAAGCAAAGCTTGCAATTGCTTTCCGGTTAAAGTCCGGCATAGACAAAGCCTAACCAGCAGTCTATCACCGAGTCTTG
>JAFGFR010000273.1 GCA_016930955.1 Victivallales bacterium
CCTCAGGCGGACGGGCTGGCATAGGTTTTTTTGTAGTCCGGGGTCGTCCCGCCCCCGGTTTCCTTCTCTTTAGTGGCCGAATAGGATTTTTTAGGTTATAGGCGGGGGCGGGACGCGCCACAGGCAGGGGCGGGACGACCTGCCCCCACGAAAGCCATGCCGGGACGACATGGCGCCACAATGGCAGGGGCGGGACGACCCTGCCCCACAACTATTTTATTTCCTTTTCGAGCCAGTCTCCCCAGAAGGTCATTCTGGTTTTGCGATTGGTGTTGTCATGGATGGCTGAATCATTGTAGTACGAATCTTCCTTGTAGTGGGTAGTCGAGACCTCCTCGAATATGGCGCCGTTATCTGAGGAGAAGCTGTGTGGTATGTCGCGTTCGACAGTGACCAGCTCGCCTGCACTGCATACTTTTGTTTCGGTGCCGAGCGTTAGCGTTAGGTCGCCATGGAGGATGTGGAATGTCTCCTCCTTGAGTTTATGTTTATGGCAGGGGTTTTCCTGTCCGGGGAGCAGGATTATGATTTTCTTGCAGTATTCGCGGTTGATGCAGTTGATCATCGAGCATCCGAACTTGTCGAACTGTTCCAATCCGTAGTGGTGTGACAGCTCGAGTTCAAGTTTGTTGGGCAGGCGGATGTTTGCGACTTTCAGAAGTGTGCAAAGCTTCTTGACTATCTCCAAGACGCGTTCGCGATGGTCCTTGATGTCCATGTTGCCGAGGAGCAGTGGGGCATTTTCAGCCAAGGGTTGTTTTAGTGTGTGCTCGATGTATTTGGACAAGTCATTGGCGAGAAGTTGTCCCGGCTGGTTAGGGATTGCCAGAAAGGTGTTGTCCGAAGAAATTTTTTCTCCGGGCGTGATTTTTTTAGAGGCGAACACCCCACGTTTGAGTCCGCGTAGGTCTTCTGCTTCCTTGGCGGATATTTTGCGTCGCCCGGCGGTGGTGCCGCAGATTTCTAAGGACGCTTTGGCGGCTGCCGCCCATGCGTGTAGCTGCTCGGGGGAAGATGAGTACGCGTTGAGGGGATATTTCTCAGTTGCCATGCCGACATGCCGTTCGAGCACTGTTGCTCCTTTTGCCACGGCGATCTTTACCGGACCGAGATCGTCGGGATGCTCGTGCGTGGAGAATCCGACGGCGATTCCCGGATAGCGTTGTTTGAACAGGTCTATCTGGTTCATTTCCAGTTCGTTTGAGGGAGTGGGGTACGATCCCACGCAATGCATGAGGCAGAGTTGTTTGGCGCGATGCTCGAAAAAAGAAACCACCTTGTCAATCTCTTCGAGATCGGCGCCCGCGGTGGAGGCTATGACTGGCAAGTCAACCGAGGCTATCTTATCCAGCAATGGCCAGTCGGTAAGAGAGCAGCTTGCTATTTTCAGGATGTGGAACTTGTGTTTCTGCACCAGGCCTACCGAATTTTCGTCGAATGGGGTGCATGCAGTGAGCATCCCGAGTTTTTCCGCCTCGGCCTTCATTTCGAGAAATGCGCTTTCGGGGAGGCGTGTTTCCTCGAAACGCTTTACGTATTTGATATCCGCGCGGCCTCTTGAGCTAGGATGGATGAAAGTATCCAAATCGCGATATTGGAATTTTATGGCGCAGCGGATATCCAGGGGGGCGATGGCGGAGTGGCAGGCACGGATGATGTCCAAACCGTGTTCCAAATCACCCATGTGGTTGTTGGCCATCTCAAGGACAAATAGATTTGTGTAGTGGAAACTCATGGAAAATACTCCTGTATCTTGTATTTTAGTGGACCGATGTCGTCCCGTCCCCGACTGTCTTATCTTGTGGGCTTGGGTCGTCTCGTCCCAAGCGTCTCATTTGCTTCCTGAAATTGTGCTCTTAGTCTTGATGTGTGCCAGAGTTTAGCCTCAGGTGGAGCCAGTTCATATCTTATCTGCCCGCTCAGCTCAAGTCAAAGCGCAACTGAAAAGTTGCGCAATCCAGAGCGCCTGCGGCGCAAAAAACCCGCCGATATGTCATCGGCGATGGAATTTCCTTAATCTCCGGTGGCACACCGGAAGCTACTTTTCATGCCGATTGCTGTCCTCTGTCGCCTGTTGTCTGTCTTCTGGTTATGGCAGGGGCGGGACGACCTGCCAACACACAAGATTCATGGATTGTTGCTGCGATGTGGTTGAGTCTGTTGATATCGAGTCCCGGGTATACGCCGACCCAAAGAGACTGGTTCATGATGATGTCGGTGTTGATGAGTGGTGCTGCGATGCGGTAGTCTGTACCTAAAACGAGGTGTTCGAAGCATGGGTGTCTTGTGATATTCCCTGCGAAGAGGTTGCGTGTCTGGATGTTGGATTTTTCGAGGTGTTCAGCGAGCTGGTTTCGTGAGACGGGGGCGTTTTCGTCGAGTGTGATGAGGAATCCGAACCATGCGGGGTCGGTGTTTTGCAATGGGGACTGCGTGCGGATGAATGGGATGTCCTTGATGGCGTTATGCAGGAATGCGAAGTTGCGTCTGCGTGTGGCGATGAAATTTTGGAGTTTTTCGAGTTGAGCGCATCCGATTGCGGCCTGGAGGTCGGTGGCCTTGAGGTTGTAACCGAAATGGCTGTAGACGTACTTGTGGTCGTATCCTTGGGGAAGTGATCCGTGCTGGCCCTTGAATCGCTTGCCGCAGGAGTTGTCGTGTCCGCTGGCGCACCAGCAGTCGCGTCCCCAGTCGCGCATTGAGAGCATAATCTTGTGGAGCGAGGGGTTGTTTGTGTATGTTGCGCCGCCCTCACCGGTAGTGATATGGTGTGGGGGGTAAAAGCTGGAGGTGCCGATGTCGCCGAATGTGCCGGTGAGCTGGCCATCCAGGGTCGAGCCGAGTGAGTCACAGTTGTCCTCGATGAGCCAAAGGTTGCGAGATTCGCAGAAGTCCGTGATTTTTTTGACATCGAATGGGTTGCCCAGGGTGTGCGCGAGCATGACAGCCTTTGTCTTGCCTGTGAATGCTGTTTCGAGCTGCGTGCAATCAATGTTTGCCGTTTCCAGCTCGATGTCAACGAATACCGGCACGGCGCCGTACTGGATGATTGGCGCGACGGTGGTGGGGAAGGCGCATGCGACGGTGATCACCTCGTCTCCGCGTCTGATGCTTCTTTCGCCGAGCAGCGGAGAAGTCAGCGCCATGAATGCGAGCAAATTGGCGGAGGAGCCGGAATTGACCATGAGGCAGTGCTTGATGCCGAGGAAGCGGGCAAGGGTTTCCTCGAATTCCTGAGTGTATCTCCCGTTGGTGAGCCAGAACTCGAGCGAGGAGTCCACGAGGTTGACGAGCTCCTTCTCGTCGAAGACTCTTCCGGCATAGGGAATCCTGTCCCCGGGGGTGAAATCCTTCCCGGAGGTGTCATTGACAAGGGAGAAGTACTCACTGACCTTGTCAAGTATCTCTTTTTTTAAATCAGAATACATAAATTCATTTTCCCGCGGATAACGCTAATAAACGCGGATAAGAAAAGTCAAATCATTTATTGTTTTGAAAACCCAAATCAAATCTGTATTATCAGTGTAGATCAGCGAGATTAGCGGGCAGTCTTAATTCATTTTTTCGCGGGCGTGTCGGGTTTATTGGTAATCCCGTCTTCAATGCGATCTGCATGCTCAGCCGATTTTATCGAGTTCATATATATCGGCGATGTCCTTTGGGCGTCCTGCTTCTTTCTTTGCTCTTATGAGGTCCTCCCTTGAGATGTAAAGGACATCGAATTGTGCCAACTTACCTGTTACTGCATGTTTGAGAACATCTTTTGTTGGCTGTGAACTCACAGAGGTCAACAGGTCGATCTGATTGGGCTGTACGCCTAGAGTCACGGCGGTTCCCTCCTGAAGGAAAAGCTCCTTGTTGATGCCGGATTTGCCGAAACCGAATTCATCCAGGGCCGCCATTATCTTTTCGGCATTCTTTTCGTTAGGGTTGACAAGCAGGTCGAAATCCATTGTCAGGCGTGGATACCCGTGATATCCGACGGCATGGCCGCCGCAGACAAGAAACTCGACCTTATGCTTGATGAGGAGCTCGATAAAGTCCTCGAAATCCTTGGTCAAGATCATTTTGGGATGTCCCTGTGGTTAAGGCGCCTGACCGCGGCTGTGCGTTTGATCCCCGGGTTCTCTGCCCAACGGTAAAAGGAGCCTTGCATGAGCAGCAGCATGCTGACACGTTCGTCGGGGGACATCCGGCGGATATCCTCGCGGCGGAATCCATCCTGGTCCGCGACTTTGCCTATGCGTACTTTATGCTCCATGGCGCCTGATGATTTGGAGATTTGACGATTGAAAGATTTTGTGATTTATTAACTGGATCCTGCCACCTGAACACTGCTTGCCGCGGCGTAGCTCGACTGTGTCCGGCATCTTGTCCGGCGTAGCCCGCAGGGCGAAGCGGGAAGCTCACAGAGCGAAGCCGGGAAACCTGACACCCGAATTGCTGAATTACTGCATCACCGGCCACCGATTACCGATTGCTGACCACCGTATTCCTCGATATCCTGTTGTGTGTTAAGGGTGGCGTTTCCGTAGTAGTTGCGGTACCATTCGGCGGTTTTTTTGATGGCCTGTCTGCTGTTCCAACGGGGTTGCCATGCGAGTTTTTCTCTGGCCTTTGCTGAATCGAGCTTGAGGAATGTCGCCTCGTGCGGGGCATGGGGGTCTGTCGAGATGGTGAAATTTATTTTATCCCACTGGGATTTGGCTTCATCAGCGACCTGCTCGACTGTAAGGGACTCGTCGTTGTCCGGGCCGAAGTTCCAGGCACCTGCGAAATTAGCATTCCCCTCGAGGAGTTTTTGTCCCAGGAGGAGGTATCCTGACAGAGATTCGAGGACATGCTGCCACGGGCGTGTGGAACGGGGGTTTCGGATTGTGACTGTTTTGTTTTCTGATGCGCCGCGCATGAGGTCGGGGATCAGTCGGTCAGCGGCCCAGTCTCCGCCGCCGATCAC
>JAFGFR010000274.1 GCA_016930955.1 Victivallales bacterium
CTCTTTCGTCATTCCGGGCTTGACCCGGAATCCAGTGTTTTTAAGCAGTTCTGGATACCGGCTTTCGCCGGTATGACGCCTTGGGGGACTTTTTACGAGCCTGTCAAAACTGACAGCGATCGACTTAAATAACCGTCGCAATATGTACAATGGAGATTTTGAATCACAGCGTTTAGTCCATTTTTAATGCATGGTATAAACTACCCACCCTAAACTCTGCTACAAGCTAAAAATCATAGCCAATTTTTGTGATGACTATACTCTTATTTAGTCAAAAAGTCAAGGACACACAAATCCAAGCCGTTAAGAGAGTTAAAGCTGAGACCTTTGGGATCTTACTAAAATCTCATTGAACCGGATCGAGGATTCGATCTGTTCAGTTTATAAACAGATTATGGCATGAAATATTTCGAAGCAAAACAGGGGAGGATATTTGTAAATTGGCAGTACAAGTGTCTCATTCTCAGTCGACTTTTTTAAAGATGGAAGGCAGCCACTGATAAACCGGTGACAGATACTTCTCAACCTGTCCCTTTTGAGGAATCATGAATATAAAGCACTTTTTCTGGTTGGGGACGATCGCGATATGTCTTATGATACCGGGGTCAGGGTTGCGATCTATGAAATTCATCAGGTTGGTACGAGTTCTAATGGTCTCGTAGTACAGGTAGAAAATATGGGCTCCCCACACTACAGTTTCTCTGTTCAGGCGCTCTGCGCCGGTTATCTTCGCCCCGGCGAACCTGGAATACTGTGCCTCTATGAGGTGGCACTCTTCCTCAGGTTTGTTCTTGAGATGCAGCTCTAAGAATAACCGGTCATACTTTCTTATGATTTTTGATAATGGGAGGTAAAGCCATGAATGCCGGGGAAGCATGGTGATAGTGGCATCGACGCGCGACAAAAAGCCCCCCTTTTTCCTGATGAAGAGATTGGCATGATAGCCGATTGCTCCTCCGATATTGGTGAAGGTCTGATCGTCGGGCCGGAAAACTGCCATGAGGTCGTTAAAGGCGCTGAGAAACAGTTCTTTGTTCTGTCGTCGCCCCCAGAAATAGCCGAAAGTCAGGAGAAATGAAAACGCGACAAAGAGGAAAAAAACGGGTTGCGTTAAAATGTGCTCGTATTTGAACATAGACCTATAAGAGTTGCCAGGAGTCGGGAATAATGTTTTCCCGGATATCATACAGCGTGCCCATCTTTCCGTCAAGAAGAGTATTTGACAGTTCTATGCGTTCGAGGAGGACATCCCCCGCAGTTTTCTTCATCTGTTGTTCAACAAGCCTCGCCATCTCCTCGTTAGCCTCGGTCACCTTGTTGTTGATAAGGAGGCGCAGGGGGAGGCCCAGTTCGTGGAGACCTTCAACCAGGCGTTGCGATTCCCTGAGCGATAGGATATCGGGATTAAATACCAGGACGACATGACAGCCATCGCCGCGTAGCGTTCTGTCAAGATTGTTATAGTTTTCGCTAAGCTTTCTTAACCGCTTCAGGATGTTGTCGTCGGCCTCACAATAATCAAGTATAGTCTCCTCTGAGTCCAGTGTACCCCTGATTCGATGAATGGTGTAGCGCTTTTCGAGAATCTGACACCGTATCTGTGTGAGGCGATCGATCCAGGTTATGGTTACCTTAGGCAGGGCAAGAAACCTGAGGGTCAGCCCTGTGGGGGGGGTGTCAAATATGATATAGTCGAAGTCGGTTTCATCCCGAATGGTCCTTTCTATGCTTGTCAAAAGCGCGTATTCCTCTATACCGGGAGAGTACTTGAGTATGGAAAAATAAGTATCGAGATTCAATGTTTTCAGGTAACTGTAAGTGGTGGAAAGGACATCTGTCTCACGCTCCAGGTATTCCCGTGATAATTTCTGCAGGTTGACCTCGCTTAGATATAGCGTCTTTGTGAATCTTTTCTTCCCGTTTTTGATGGCAACTCCGAAGATATCACCGAGGTTGTGCGCCGGGTCAAGAGAGACTATCAGGACGCGGGCCTTCTGGGAAAGCTGCCACGCAGAGGCCGCAGCTGTGGTGGATTTTCCTACTCCGCCCTTTCCTGTAAAAAAAAGTATCTTCATTCAGTCAATCCCTATGGTTCCGGCCATTTCCGCCAGCATGTCCCCCGCGTCCTGCGCCCTTCTGTTCAAAACCTTCAGTTCCCGTTCCATGAAGGGCAACAGTTCGACAGCCAGGAAGGAGGGAGGGGAAGGGAGCCCTATGAAAGACCCCAGAAGCAGCAAGGCAAAGATATTCTCCAACTCCTTAACCTCGACACCCGTAAGGGCGGCGGCGCTATCCCGGTGAGTCGTATCAAAATCGGAAAGGACCCGTTTAAGAAATTCTGAAAGTGGTCCCATGAAGATGGTCCTGAAATTGCCCGTCGTTAAAACCGGCACACGGTTTTAAACCGTGCGCCGGTAGCAGTGTTAATATTTTGAAAGATATCACTCGACCTTGTACGCTTTGGACTTGATGAAATCCCAGAAGAAGATGAAATTCAGGATCAGCATTACGATGAGGATGATCATGACGGTCCATCCCGGCCCTGGTTTAGCCGCGATGGCGCCCGGTTGAACCACGATGACGAACCACAGGATGGCGCAAGTCACGGTGATCCATAGAATCCATGCGGGGATGACTGCCGCGTTGGCAAAGCTTGATTTCAGCTTCTTGGCAGCGAAGGCGGCCCCGGTCATGAGGGCGATGGAGGCGATCAACTGGT
Source organism: Victivallales bacterium (assembly GCA_016930955.1). Classification (GTDB taxonomy): domain Bacteria; phylum Verrucomicrobiota; class Lentisphaeria; order Victivallales; family JAADHT01; genus JAFGFR01. Next base: position 2,720 of record JAFGFR010000274.1, read on the forward strand.
TTGCAGCACCGAAGGAGCCCCAGATAATGAGCCAGTTGCCGCTTGAGGCAAGCCAGATTCCGATGGCTGCCGGAATGATGGAGGCAATCCAGCGATTGGTCAGGAGGTTGTAGAACCCTGTGGCCTTGTCTTTCAGGGGCAGGGCCATCTCGGACAGGCAGTAGCGTGCCAGGCGGTTTGTGGTATCCAGGGTAGTCATGGCGAAGGTGGCGACCCACATACCAGCGATGATCTTGACGATCTTGGTCGGAATAATGGTGAGCCAGGTCGCGTTGACCATATCGGCATAGGACTGGACGAAAAGATTTGCTGCTGAGAGCTTTGCTGCTCCTGAGACCTTTGTAAAGGCGGCTCCCCAGTTCCCCGGGTTCAGTTGCTCGGTTGTTACCCCCGCGTTCTGGAGGGCCGTGTATCCGAATCCGGCGATGGAAACGATAACGATGGTGGAGAGGAACCCCTCGGTAAACATGGCGCCGTATCCGATGAAGAGACCATCACTCTCCCTGGTGAGTTGCTTGGAGGTTGTTCCAGACGCTACCAGTGAGTGAAATCCAGAGAGCGAGCCGCAGGCGATGATCAGTGGAATTGCCGGCCAGAAGGGCGTCGGCTTGCCACCCAGGAGGACTGGTGAGAAACTCGAGAAGGCGGGAATCTCGAATCCCCTGAAGGCAAAGACCGCCGCAAGGAAGCCGATTATGAGTCCGATGTAGAGCAGAAACGAGTTCAGGTAGTCTCGTGGCTGGAGAAGGACGTTCACGGGGATGGCGGCGGCGATGATGATGTAGAAGAAGAAGACCCACATCCAGTTGCCGTAGCTTAGCGGTATCCCCTTAAGATACCCACCCCAGATGGCGGCGCACAGCATCAGAACGCCGATGATTGTCGCGAGAGTGAAGTTCATCTTAACGCGATAGAGGAGAACACCGAGGATCAGGGCTGCGATAATTTTAAGAACGTATGCCATGGCAATTCCAGGGGTCTTGACGAACATACCACCGACGATGGCGGCGAAGGCGGCGACGACCAGGATGAGAAGGAAGAAGACGATCCAGTAGAAGGCCGTCCCCGTTCGCTTGCCGATCAGGTCGCTCGCCACGAACTGGAC
>JAFGFR010000275.1 GCA_016930955.1 Victivallales bacterium
ACTCCTTCGTCGGAGAAGACTCCCACATGCCTGAGGAACCCGACATAGATCTTCCCGTCGTCGGACACCGCGATGCAACGCCCCCTCTCCGGCAGCGGGAATCTTTTTGCCACACCGCCCAGCGGGTCGAGGACGCAAATCTTGCCGTCGCCTGAGACGTATATGCGGTCTTGCGAGTCAACGGCAATCGCATCAAGCTCATCAAGACCGGGATTCAGAGACCTATGTTCTATATGGGTGGATTCCATGATCTCCTGGGTGAGCTCTGTTCGCGTGACGGCTGTATGCTTGCGGATGGACACATAAAGGACCCAGACGATGAAGACCGCCAATAACAACGCGATGGCCGCGGATATTTTCCCTTCCTTCATCTCGCAGAAAAGTCCCGATATAAACTCCGCGTGAACCGCGTTGGGAGCGCAGACGGTGCGGCGAAATGGCTGGTGCGTACCCGAAGCTGTCTGTGAATGCCATTTTGCAGTGGCGTATGCTGTGCCTCAGCCCCAACCCTTTGGGTGGCCGCGGGGAGTTGTGAAATTGGCTCAGTCAAGTCCATTTCTCGATTTTCCTGATCGCCTCCTCGGCCTCGCCGACCGTGTTCACACCTACAAGCATCACCCACACACCCTCCGGTTTCAGGTTCTCGATCAGGGCATCCACCTCATTGCATTCCGGATAGACCTGTATGCCCTTTCCGGCATCCTGGCATCGTTTATAGATATGGAGCCAGTCGGTCGCTCGCCCCTTCCCGGTTCCATATATCCATTGGATCGCATCCAAGCTGTCAATCTCCAGAAGCGAGTCGAGGTGTTGCAAAGCACCGGGGCCGTCAAGATGGTAAATCGAAGCCTCCGTGTCGTCGCATTCCCTCGCCAGCCCCCCGAGAAAGACATCCCTGAACATCTCGTTCGAGATCATGCAAGAGAAGTCATTCGAGGGCACATGGTAGCGCTTGCTCGAGACTATCGAGGGCCAAGTACAGATTGCCTGACTGGCGCTTTGAAGCTTGTCGGAGTAGTAGTTGAACACGTCCGCGAAAACATCATCCACGTAGGCGAGGAGCGACTTCAGGGCATCTGTGTTCTCTATCATGTCCATGTTGAGGTTGAGCGGGTCTCTGAATGCGACGAGCGCATCCCCGCCGGGGTGGATATCGGTGTATCCAGTGTAGAATTTCCCTTTGCCGATCTGCAGCAGGCAGTCTGTCATCTCGTTGATTTTCTTCCAGTAGAAATTGTCTGCGGAGAACTTTATTTTTCCGGCTTCACTCCAGTCAAGCAGGTTGGGTATTGACCAGCTTGTGGTTTCAGAGTAATCGAGTTCCGTGCCGAAAAAGGCGCTGAAGACCTCCGGCCCGAGGTTGGGCCAGGCCATCGGCAACGCATCACCGAGATATTGTGTGTTCATCACCTTATGCAGTTGCTGCTTGGCGCAGTACTCGGAGTCCATCCATCTGTCGCGTTGGCTGGCGAAGGTCTTTTCTGTTGGAGGGGGGTATTCCGGATTGGGTGAGTTGAGCAGGATATGCACCACCGGACGGTCAATTATCTCCCGGCTCCAGAAGGCATCCTGCCTCTTCAACCTCATCTCGAAGTCGTCAATCCTCTCGATCGGCATGATTTCCGGCATTTTCTCCGGTTTGTTGAAAACCGGCACGCCATTGGGTGTCATTTCGGGCATGGGGGGCTCCTTGAAATGTTTTGTTGATATCGCCAGGGTTATTTCAGAAGTTTTTTCAACTTCTCGTTTGCCTCTTCGATCTTTTTCTTCTTGCGCCGGCTGACTCTTTCCTTCTCCGGCTCTTCCTCGACAGGTTTTTCGGGGACAAGCAGCTTGCTGATCGCTGAATCTTTCGGTGTCTTTCCCGGCGTGGAGGCTGGCTCTTTCTCCGGTCCTTGCCTGACCCTTTCCTCCTCGGGTTTTGCGAGGTCCGCAATTATCCGCTCGGGAGCCCCTTTGGAGACCTTGCCGTCGGAGAGAAGATACTCGGCTATCTTGCCGCCGGAAGTCACTCCCGAAGTCTCGATGCTTTCGCTCATCGCCTGATCAACGACCGAAAGGAAAAACTCCTCAAGGGTCCTTTTGGGGTGGTCTATCTTGAACTCATCGCTCTTGAGGTTCCTTCTGAGGATATCCAGCACCTTCTCTGTGACCTCCGGGCGGAGGACTGGGGTTGTGATGGTGTTTTCCTCGGAAACTGTGAGCAGTTCCGACAGCGACCCGGTGGCTCTGATCTTCCCCCCGTAAAGTATCATCACCCTGTCGCAGATGTCCTCGACATCACTAAGCAGATGGCTGCAGACTATCACAGTCTTGCCTCGCTCGCGGAGAAGCACAACGAGATCTTTGACCTCCTTGCAGCCCAGCGGGTCCAGCCCCGAGGTAGGCTCGTCAAGGATAAGCAGGTCGGGGTCGTTGATCATCGCCTGTGCCAAGCCTATCCTGCGCGCCATGCCTTTGGAGAACTCGCCGATCTGGCGGTTTCTGGCATGACTCAGCCCGACCATCTCGAGGAGCTGCATGCTGCGTCTTTTCCTCTCGGCCCTGGACAGGTTGAAAAGCGCCCCGTAGAAATCCAGCGTCTCCATCGCCGTCAGGTACTTGTACAGATACGACTCCTCCGGCAGATAGCCGATACGCCTCTTTATCTGGACATCCCTGGGCGATGCGCCAAGCACAGAGATGGAGCCTGAGGTGGGATACAGCAGCCCGAGGAGCATCTTGATCGTTGTTGACTTCCCCGATCCGTTGGGGCCGAGCATGGCCACGATTTCACCCTGACGTATCTCGAAGTCAATGTCATCAACGGCCTTGGCCTTGGGTCGGTTCCAGAAATCCCTGAAGATTTTCGACAGGCCGATCGCCTCGACGGCTATACGGTTTTCTTTATCGTCCGACACTTCCTAGCACCATTTTTTTTATTATCCCCGGGATATCCCGGAAGGTTTACTCCCCCGTCCCTTTACGGAGATTCCACCGTTTCCGGACGCGTCAGTTCCTCGCCGATACGGACAAGACGGGCACTGTTGAAGACTATCACCAACGTGCTCAATGTATGTATCATCGCGGCTGCGATCGGCGGCAGAAGCCCGAACACCGACAACGAAATCCCGCCTATCACAAACAAAACCCCCAACGCGATATTCTGGTACATCACTGCCCATGACTGCCTCGACAATTGGATCAGCATCGGGATACGCCTGAGGTCGTTGTTCATCAGGGCGATCGAGGCGCTGTTTATGGCGATGTCGCTTCCGATGGCGCCCATGGCTATCCCGAGTGTGCCGGAGGCGAGTGCCGGGGCGTCGTTGACACCGTCGCCGACTACCGCGACGTTGAAATCCCTTTTGGTCCTGAGCACGTAGTCGACCTTGCCGTCGGGGAGGCATTCCGCCTCGATGTCATGTATGTTCAGCTCGTTGGCTATCAGTGCGCCGACACTCTTCCTGTCGCCGGTGACCATAGCGCAAAACTTGATGCCAAGCTCCCCGAGCCTTCTGATCGAGCCTGCCGCCTCCTTGCGCACCGTGTCGCGAAACCCTATCCACCCAAGAACCTTGTCCCCGACGGCCACAAAAATCACGCTCATTGCCTTCTCCATGCCGGCATCGTCGCTTTTTTCGATTTTCGAGAAGTCCGTGCCGAATGACTTGAGCCATGCCTCCCTGCCTGCCCGGAAAATCTTTTTCCCCACCACTGCCTCGACACCCTTGCCGTGGAACTCGGTGGCCTTGGTCGCCGGCTCGGGGGACAGTCCGGTCTCGTCGGCCAGTGCCTTCAATGCCGTGGCGACGGGATGGTTGCTGTGTGACTCGACTGTTATCGCGGCCTGCAGCAGCTCCGCCGGCTCGACACCCTTGGCAGGTGCCAGACGGGCAACGGAAAGCTTGCCCTCGGTCAGCGTGCCGGTCTTGTCGAATATGAAAGCCTGGATCTTCGCCGCAACCTCGATGTCGGCCACATTCTTGATCAGTATGCCCAGCCTCGAGGCGGCGGCGACGGATGCGACTATCGCTGTCGGGGTGGCCAGGACCAGCGCACAGGGGCAGGATACGATCAACACCGCCACCACATTGTTCATGTCCTTCGTGAACCACCATGTCAGGCCGGCGATCATCAGTATCGTCGGGGTGTAGTAGCCGGCATATTTGTCAATCATCCTCACTATCGGCGCCTGGGTTTTCTCGGCCGCGAGAATCAGCTCCTGGACCTTGCCCAGGGTCGTGTCCTCACCGACCTTTGAGACCTTTACCTCGAGTGCGCCCGTGAGGTTCTGTGTGCCTGCGAAGACATCGTCCCCCTTCTCCTTGTCTATCGGCAAGGACTCGCCGGTGATGGATGCCTGGTTGACTGTGCTCTGTCCCTTGACGATCTTTCCGTCCACCGGGAAGTTCTCGCCGGGCCTGATCACAATGGTGTCGCCGACCCCGAGGTCCAGCACGTCAACCTGGATTTCCTTGCCGTCCTTGAGCAGTGTCGCAGAATGCGGGGCGAGCTTGATGAGCTCCTCGATTGAACGCTGCGCGCCGCTGGCCGTGCGCGACTCGATGATGATCCCCAGCAGCAGCAAAAAGGCGATCAGCCCCGCCGACGCAAAGTCGCCGCGGGTCATCGCCGCCAGGATCGCAAGAGCCACAAGCTCATTCATGTGAACATGGCCTGCCACGAGGTCTTTGAACGCCACGGTGAATATCGGGATTGTAAGGACAACAGCCCCTGCCATCGCGCTAAGCTCTGAGGCGAAAAGCTGGTCGGGAAACAACAGCCTGAGCAGATACGAGTTGAGTATCAACGCACCGCCGAGCAGGGCGGTGCTCAGCCTTGCCATGGATCTGTTGTGCCCGGCACCCTCTGTCATGCAGTGGGGGCAGCGGCATCTCCCATCCGTTGACAAGGCGTGTCCCGAATCGGGCCCGGAGTATGTGACTGCAGCTTCCATCTATTCTTCCTTGACCTCTTCCTTTTTCGGCGGCTCGCGGTTGAGCAGCAGCCTGACCTCCTGAGAGCCCTTCTTGTTCGTGCGTATGACAAACTTGTCGTCGGTCATCTTGAGAACGTCCCCGAGAACCTCGGAGTAACGGGATACCAGGACCATGTCGGGGTTCTTCCTGTATTCCACGAGCATCGCCTTGAAATATTTAGTGTCGGCCTCTATGCCGGACACCACCCTTGTCTTGTATGCCTCCGCGTCCGCGATCATCCTGACCGCCTCGGAGGCACCCTCGTTTGCAGTCTTGATCGCGTAGGCCCTTGCCCTCTCGCGCTCAGAGAAACTGAAGTTGCTCGCGTCGAACACATCAAGAAACGCCTGTGCGGCGGCGAGGGGAGGGGTCCTGGGCTTGTTCAGCCATACGCTCTCTACCGTAACCCCGATGTCGGCATCGGCGACGGCGAGCATGACAGCCTTCTCGATAGTCCCTATGTAATCGGGAGACCTGAGCACGAAGTCCACTTCCTCCTTGGAGGTCGCCTTGATCACGGCGTTCTCGAATACAGCCCTGAGCAGGGTCTGCGGCCCGCGTGTGCCTACCTTCTCTCCGGTGTCGGGGTTCGTGAGCACGTTGTCTCTGCCCCGCGGGTCGGCGGGTCCCATGGCCGACGTGTAGTATTTGTAGGGGTCGGAGACATGGTAGAAGATTCCCCATCCTGAGTGGACAATGTTTGTGTCGCCGGTGAAGAGGTATCCTCCCTTGCCCGGCGCCAGCGGCTGTGCCGCCGCC
>JAFGFR010000276.1 GCA_016930955.1 Victivallales bacterium
ATGCTGTCGCATTCCATCAACGAGACGGTTGCCGCCGCAAAGGAACTATACCACAAAAGCACCGGCGAAACCCCTGACTCGCTTCCCGTCTACCTCAAGATGGGCGATCCGGTGGCGTTCTCGAGGAATTTTCTTGAAAGCTCATGGCCTGAGACTGCAAAATGCCTTTCTGAAATTCTCGAGTCGCTTGCCTCAACGCTCGATACCGGAATCAACCTGCGAAACATCCTGCCCGGGAAGTGAGCATGCCTGCGTGATCCGTCGCTACCGTCCCAATTGCTCTGGCGTGGCATTTGCTTTAAACTGCTACATATCCAGCAAGTCCCGTTCGTTCTCGTAAGCGATTTCGATTTCGATTTGAGCGTCCCTCTCCTCCGATTGGTTGGATTATCCTAAATGAAGCAGTAAAATCTCAAAAATGACAGCTAACATATTTATATGCAGAGCTTTAGGGCTAACTGAGCTTTCACCTTTTGGGTTAGAAGAATATTTGAGATTTAACCCTTCGGGTTGCTGCATTATTTAGGATTATGCCTTAATCGTCGTCGTTGTCGCAATCGTGCGCCGTAAGTCTTCGGACGTGCACGTCCACAGTATAAATCAGGACATGTCATCCTCCGCGACCATACCCATTTCGCCTTTTGCCAGGAGAGCCTTAAGTTTTGTGCCTGGAGGGACTTTGCTCATGACAGGTTTTCCTGTGGCGCGGTCCAGTATGATCGAGTATCCTCTGTCAAGCACAGATTTAGGGTTCAGGCCATTGAGGCATGAGGACAGTCTTTCGATGCGTGACAATTCCCTTTCGATCTTGTAGTCGAGAGAGCGGTCGAGCCTGTTCTGCAGGTCGTCGAGGTTTTGTTGGTGCTGTCTGAGGAGATACACGGGCTCTCGGAACACGGGGCTGTCTGCCGCCCTTTCAAATCGCCGCACGATGCGCTCGATATGCAGGTCCAACGCGGAGGTGATACGTCTTTGGAAAGAGCTTATCTCCTCCAGGAACTCCTCTTGTTTGCCTACTACAAGCTCGGCGGCGGCAGAGGGTGTGGGGACTCTCAAGTCGGCCACAAAATCGCAGATCGTGAAGTCAACCTCATGGCCCACGGCGCTGATGACGGGGATTGTGCTTCGCCCGATTTCGCGTGCGAGCATCTCCTCGTTGAAAGGCCACAGGTCCTCCAGGCTGCCTCCGCCACGCATGACGATGATAACGTCGATGCCGCCCGAGTCGTTGAAAAAGCGCACTCCATGAGCCAGTTCCCTCTCCGCACCCTTGCCCTGTACCGCGGCAGGATATATCCGGATGCAGATGTCGGGATAGCGTCTGCCTATTATCTGCAGGAAGTCCCTTATCGCCGCCCCCCCTGGCGAAGTTACAACACCTATCCTCCTGGGGAGCAAGGGAAGCTTCTTCTTGCGCTCAGGATCAAAAAAACCCTCGGATTCGAGCTTTCTCTTCAACTCGTCGAAACGGCGCTGCAGATCTCCCAGTCCCTTGGGCTTGACTACCTTGATGGAGTACTGGTATTCCCCCCTGACCTGATATACTGTCAGGTTGCCGAATGCCTCGACTTTGGATCCGACCTCCACGCCGAGTGCCCTGATCTGTCCTGCGCCGTTGAAAAAGACACCCTTGACAGCGCTTCTCTCGTCTTTTAGCGAAAGATAGACATGCCCGGAACGGTGGACGGTCAGCGTGCCGACCTCGGCTTCCAGCCAAAACGGCAGAAACCCTCCCTCGATAACCTCCCGGACGGCAGCATTGACCTCCGAAACAGTCCAAATCTTCTCTGTCACAGTCTCATCTCCTCCTCGACACAGCCACATCGGGCAATACCGCCGGTCAGTCAGGCGCTATCCTGCTGTCCAGATCCTATTCTCGCCTTGGAAAGACCAGCAGTTATCTTCTCGAGTATTTCCCTTATGAAGGCGCATTCGCATTTTGCGGGGCATCTTCTCAGCTCGGTTTTTTTCAGGCAATACCCCGGGCACTCCGGCTTGCCGGCGAGCATCTCATCGAAGGCAGGCCCGTCGTACATGTCCAGGAACTTCTCTGCGGCCACCGCGAAAGTCCCCCTGCAGGAATGGTTGAACATCATAAGTCCGAGCGATAAATCCTCGAAGTGCACTTGATACCCCACGAGCTCGACCTCCGGGTCGGAAAGAAGCTCGTCGCGGGTGTGCCAGACCTTCCCGCAGGCAGGACATGCCTTGAAAGGCTCTGATGAATCGGTGTTTACAGGGTCAGCCTCAAAGCTGCCCGTGGCTGCACGGAGTTTCGAAATCGGCTCTATAACCCGGTCGTTTGACATGTTTTATGCCCTCCATTTGTGAAATTCGCCAACAGTCCCTTCCTTCAGACTTGGCCTCGATCAGTTTTTCGTCGGCAATAGCGAGCATGGGCGCTGGTAGGTCGGCATCGGAGACACCGAGCATGCCGACGGCACCTCCAAGGCTTATTGTGATGCGCAATCCGCACTTGTCCTCTGATTTCTCCCTCACGGCACAGTTGACCCTGGAGCACGCTGTCTCAAGACTGTCGCCGTCATCCAACAGCGAAAAAATCAGAAACTCCTCGCCCCCATGACGGCAGAGCACATCCGAAGCACGGATTTCCCCTTGAAGAATCCCGGAAACAACCCTCAGCACCTCGTCGCCCTTGTCGTGCCCGTGCTCGTCGTTTACCCTCTTGAATCGGTCTATATCGCAGATCAGCAGCCCCACAGGAGTCGCCTGCCTTCTTGCCAGCCCGGCCAAAGGGCGTATCATCCGGGCGAAACCCCTCCTGTTCAAAAGCCCGGTCAAGGGATCCTTGAAACTCTCATCGGCAAGCCTCATGTTCTGGCGCAGCAGGTTCTCAAGAGTGTCGCCGAGGGTCTCGAGATGGGAATATTGCCTTGAGCTTCCGCCATATTTTTTCAGCAGGCCTATAAATCTCCTCACGTGTCTTTCGTAATCGTCCCCGCCGAAACCGAGAAAATCAAAGACCTGCATGAAACTCACATCCAGCATGAAGGACTCCATCTGGTACCCGAGTGAAAGAGCCGCGCCGGCATCTGAAAAATCACTGGGATCGTCAAGGGCACCTCTTATGTTTTTCTTCACTCTTTTCAGCCTCGATAGGACATCCGGCGCGTCATCGAAGAGATCGGGAAGAGCGCCCTTTGCCGAAGCCGACAACGCCATTTCCCATATCTTCACATGCACCATTTCTTCCGAGGCCAGCCTCTGCCATTCTGCTTTGAGACCGTCATTCGCACACGCATCGGCGAAGCAACCGTAGGCGGAATTCGCCATTACGTCGATCTCCCGGCACGTCCCGAGAATCTCCGTCATCATGTCAGTGTCTGGACTTGCCATTCAAACATCCTAAATTCAATGCATATTTCACAAAAGCTCTGACCACATCGGGATCATATCTTTTCCCGGAGTATTTTTCAATCTCCAAAATGCTTTCGAGCAGGGGTTTTCTTTTTCTGTAGCCCCTTCCGTTGAACACCACGTCGAAAGAGTCGGCTACGGAACAGATTTTTGAAAGCAGCCCTATTTCACTCCCGGAGAGACCGCAAGGATAGCCGCTGCCGTCAAAATTCTCATGATGATCGAGCACTATCTGAGCAATGCGCAAATCCCCCAAGCTGCTACATACTATCGAATGCCCATGACCGGGATGCCGCCGAATGACCTGCATCTCCTTTTCGCTCAGGCACCTGCCATGCTTCAACCTGATATCGAGAGGAACTGCAGCCTTGCCTATGTCATGCAACAGCCCACCCAGACGGAGAATGCGAAGACCCCTTGAGTCTTCAATGCCCATCGCGTGTGCTATGCCCAGACTTATCTGGGCAACCCTAAGTGAATGCGTATGCGCGATACTGTCCTTCTCGCGCAACAGTTTCAGCAAGGCTCCGACTTTCGGTTTGCCAGTCTTCATTTCTTCTCCTTGCCCCACGCCCTTTTCAAAATCTGCAGTACAACTCTGCCGAAACCTGTGGTCCCGTGTATCTCGTTGTCATACAGACCCGTGAACAGCTTGGCGATCATCGCCTCGCGCTGGGCAACAGAGACAAGTTTGGCACGACCGACACTATCGGAAGGATGAGGAAAGCTATCCCTGCCAGAACCTTGGAAACCTTCAACTATCCCGCATTTTCGGTTGTTGACTTGTCGAGTCCGGCGACCATCAGGTCGCAGAGTCTTTTAGAGAAGTTCATCGGATCCGGGATGGTCGAGCCTTCGGAAAGCAAGGCCTGGTCATACAGGAGGTCCGCGTATTCCGCAATCCTGGGATCATCCTTCGAGTTGTC
>JAFGFR010000277.1 GCA_016930955.1 Victivallales bacterium
CTACCATTATCGCGTCGCTCCACTTGCGCAGATGCCGAACCCGGCGTCTCGCCACCTCCCCGGTGATCCACCTCGAGCCCCCTCCTGATGTCGCTATCCTGCCGTCCAAGGTGGTCGCCAGCTTCAGCAGCACAAATGGCCGTCCGGTGACGATCCAGTGGCTGAAGGCCTCGTTCAATCTCCGGCACTTCTGCTCCTCGACCCCGAGAACTACCTCTATCCCCGCCTTCTTGAGCAGGCCGAGCGCCCTCCCTGAATGCGAAGGGTTGGGGTCGAGCGTGCCGATGACGACTCTGCTAATGCCGGCCTTGATGATCTCATCGGTGCATGGCGGTGTCCGCCCGAAGGTCGAGCAGGGCTCGAGAGTGACATAAAGATCCGCTCCGGCACATTCTGACGCCCCGCCGGCATCGTTTATCGCGTTTATCTCCGCATGCGGCAAGCCGGCACGCAGGTGAGAGCCCTTCCCTAAAATCACCCCGTCCCTTGCAACCAGCGCGCCGACCATGGGGTTCGGGGATGTCCGGCCAAAACCCCTCATGGCAAGCCTGACGGCCTCCAGCATCATCACGGAATCTTTTTCTTTCACTACTATCTGCATCTTAATTTCAACAGGGTTATACCATTCAGGGCATGTCTGCCGACACGCTTACAATACCATTTTTCACTGTGTTGACAATCAAAACGCCGAAGTTCGGCCAAAAAGATTTGAAAAAGCTCCGGCGCAGGTATAGAATAGGACGGGCTTTTGCCCCAGCGTGCTAAAGTCAAACTTAAACACTCAGGAGAATATCGGGACCCCATGAAGATTCTTGTCATCAACGCCGGCAGCTCGTCTATCAAGTTCACACTGTTCAGCATGAAGAAGGAGGAGGTGATGGCCAAGGGGCAGGTCGAGAGGCTGGGATCGGCGAAGCCACACCTCATATACAAGAGGCCCGACGGCATCTGCACCGAGAGCTATCCAAAAGTGGCAAGCTACAAGGAGGCTTTATTCGTCATCTGCGACAAGCTCACCGACCCGGAGCTGGGTGTGATATCCAGACGCTCCGAGGTCAAGGCGGTTGGCCATAGGGTCGTCCACGGCGGCGAGCAGATCACCAAGCCCGCCCTCATAGACTCCCATGTCAAGGACATCATTCGCGACTGTTTCCCTCTGGCACCACTGCACAACCCACCGAACATGGCAGGGATAGAGGCATGCGAGGAGATATTCCCACATACGCCCAATGTGGCTGTCTTTGACACCGCCTTCCACCAGACCATGCCCCCGGAGGCCTACCTCTATGCGATACCATATGAGCTCTACACCAAGTACGGCATCAGACGCTACGGATTCCATGGCACCTCACATAGCTTCGTCGCCAGGGCATGCGCGAAGTTCCTCGGCGTGCCGTTCTCAAGGCTCAAGCTCATCACATGCCATCTGGGCAACGGTTGCAGCATCACGGCGATAAACAAGGGTATAGTCCACGACACCTCCATGGGGATGACGCCGCTCGAGGGGCTTGTCATGGGAACCCGCTGCGGAGATTTAGACCCTGCGGTGGTGCTGAGGCTGGCCGAGCTGGGCATGACGGTCGAGCAGATAGACAATGTCCTGAACAAGCAGAGCGGTCTTCTCGGGGTCAGCGGAATAGGCAGCAGCGACATGAGGGACGTGATAGACGCGGCGGAGTCGGGGGACCAGCAGGCTATGAGGGCGCTCCGGATGTTCATCCGCAGGTTGGTGAAGTACATCGGGTCGTACTATGCCTTGCTCGAGGGCGCCGACGCGCTGGTGTTTACAGGCGGCATCGGCGAGGACAGCTCGTATATAAGGGAAAGAGTCATCGGAAAGCTTTCCGCGCTGGGATTGCATCTCGACACCAAACTTAACAACGCGTGCAAGGGTCGCGAGGGCATAGTCACCACCGAGTCAAGCGCATGGAAGGCGGTGGTGATGCCAACCAACGAGGAGCTGATGATCGCCCGCGAGACCCTCGAGGCAGTGAGCCACGAGGAACAAAAAGTTGTCACGGTGAAGTGAAGGACATGGCTCCAGGAAACTTTTCCTTGCCGGTGGGGGAGGTGGAGATACATGCCGTGCGCTCCGCAGGACCCGGAGGCCAGAACGTAAACAAGGTCTCCACCGCAGCCCACCTCCGATTCGACATCCGCAGATCCTCACTGCCGGAATCATGCAAGATAAGACTGCTCAGATGCGATGACCACCGCATAACCTCCGAGGGGGTTGTAGTTATCAAGAGCCAGACGTACCGCTCTCTGGAGAAAAACCGCTCCGATGCATTGCGCAGACTCAAAGCACTCATAAAAAAAGCCTCGGCCCGGCAAAAAAAACGCATACCGACCAAGCCATCCGGCACAGCACACAAAAAACGACTCGACAACAAGAAATCCCGCGGCAATATCAAAAAACTCAGATCACCTGTAGATGAACAGTAAACCCCACCCTAAGACGAGGCAACAAAGCGAACAAGCGGATAGCCCCCAGTTTGAAAAGGGGAATATATATCGTATGTTAAGCATCGGTTTTCGAAGTGACCCTTTGTGTTGGATCCCGGTTTCGAGTGCCCGTTTTCAATTGGCTCAATCAAATGGTTTAGGAGGTTGTCAGGTACTATGGACATTTCTGAAAGGGTGGATTTTTGTTCTTTCTGCAAACGAATGTCGGATTGCTGCCGTAACGGTGTCTGGGTTGATCTCGAGGAAGCAAAAAAAATATTGGGTTTAGGCCTTAGGGGAGAGTTCTTCCAGCTTGCACAGGATAAGGATTTCCCCTCAGGATACAAGATAAGCACGAGTCACAACGACGACCCATGCACATTCCTTGGTCCAGACGGCTTGTGTTCCATTCACAAAGTGGATTATGGCCTTAAACCGTCCGCATGCAAAGATTTCCCTTATGATAAAGGCAGTATTGCAAAAGAAGCGGAATATTTGTGCACCGTTTATGTGGAGCACAGACTCCGCTGCGCCCATCCGACACACTCTGACTGCATCGCGCCATAGTTGAATATCCCTGCAGTTCACGATCAAAAATCTGACGAGCTTAAAGACGGAGGAGCCAATTTCAAAACTACCCGTGGCCGCGCGGCTTGCCATTCTGGATGCGAGGCCACGCCGATGCGGGAGCGGGCATACCTGTATGGTCTGTCCCGACCGCTCCGGCGTGGCATTCGCGCCAAAAGAGC
>JAFGFR010000278.1 GCA_016930955.1 Victivallales bacterium
ATGTCCACTGGGTTGTCCCTTTCTATTTTTTTGTCGGCTTAATTTACAGTCGGGAGGCGTATATGCAATGCCGGGTGTGAAAAAAGGCTGAACCTGTTGGCAAGGGGGGTTGCAAGGCGGTAGTATGACGGGTAAATTCATTTTAGCAACAGAGGATTTGGGTTTTGAAGACTAGATCTGTGGAATATCTTGTGAAGAGGGAGGCTTCTGGGCTGCTCAGGTGCCTGAGGTCGGTCACGCCTCTTTCTGCCCGCGAGTGCCTTGTTGAAGGGGTTTCTGGGGCCTGTATTGATTTTTCCTCGAACGACTATCTTGGTCTTTCAGGCCGTCGGGATCTGGTTGAGGAGTCTGTGATCTGGACGACCCGGTACGGTGTCGGCTCGCGTGCATCGCGGCTTGTCACGGGCACCTTGCCGGAGTATATCCGCCTGGAGGAGCAGATTGCCGAGTGGAAGGGCTACGAGTCGGCTTTGCTTCTCGGCTCGGGTTTCCTGGCTAATACGGGTCTGATCCCTGCGCTTGCACGCAGGAAGTCGGCGGTATTCGCCGACAAGCTCAACCATGCGAGTCTGAACGCGGGGTGTCTGCTTTCCGGCGCTGTGTTCCGACGTTATGCCCACAACGACATCACAGCGCTGTCCGGGTTGCTTGCCGGATGCAGCCATGAAGACAGGCTTGTTGTCAGCGACACTGTGTTCAGCATGGACGGAGATGTCCCTGATTTGGAGGGTTTGTATTCGGTGGCCACAGCAGGCGGGGCGAAGGTGTACCTTGACGACGCGCATGCCACCGGGGTGTTTGGTGATGGGGGCAGAGGGCTGGCATGTGCGGCGGTGGCGGATGTGGCGATGGGGACATTCAGCAAGGCGCTTGGTTGCTACGGGGCGTATGTGGCCTGTACGCATGAGATGCGGGATTATTTTGTGAACGCCTGCGGCTCGTTCATTTATTCGACCGCGCTTCCTCCCGGTGTGTGCGGCGCGATCTCTGCCGCGGTGGCACTTGTCCAGACGGAGGAGCTCGCTGTGGCACGCAAGACCCTCATGGCGAAAAGTGCGAAGTTCGCAAAGGACCTCAGGAGCCTTGGTTTCGACACGGGAAACACGGTCACCCCGATTGTGCCTGTGATATTGGGGGATGCTGTGTTGGCAATGCGAATTTCGCAAATTCTTCTGGAGAAGGGTTTTTTGGTTGTTGCGATTCGTCCGCCGACTGTGCCGGAGGGAGGATCGAGGCTGAGGATCTCGCTGAATGCCGTGCACACGGAGGAGGATGTATCCAGATTGCTTGACTCGCTTGTCGAGGCTTATCGGGAATGTGGTGGGGTTGCCCATGCATGAGGAGTGCGCGACACATGATGTCCTGAGGGATTTCGGGACTTTCCTCTCGCTCGAGAAGGGGTTGGGGAAGAATTCCGTCGGCGCTTATCTGAGCGACCTGAGGGATTTTGCCGAGTTCCTTTCCTCCAACGGTATTTCAGGTTTTACCTCCGTGGGCAGGGACGACATAGTCTCTTACCTTTCGACCTGCAATACACGCGGGCTGGAGTCGTCGTCCATAGCCAGGCGCCTGGTGGCGATAAAGGTGCTTTTCCGGTATCTCTTCCAGGAGAGGCTTGTGGTCTCCGACATAACTGACGTGATGGACTCGCCCAAGCTCTGGCGCATTCTCCCGGACTTTCTCTCCATATCAGAGGTGGAGAGCATATTGTCGGTATTCCCTGAGAAGGCCGAGGATCCGCTGACATTCCGAAACCGTGTGATCCTCGAGGTGATGTATGCCTGCGGCTTGAGGGTGTCGGAGACTGCATCCCTGGTGGTGCACGGGGTACATTTTGACCAAGGGATAGTGCGAGTGACAGGCAAAGGTGACAAGGAGCGAGTGATCCCGGCGGGGAGGAAGGCGCTGGAGCTGCTCAAGAAGTATCTCGAGTCCTGCCGTCCGCAGCTTGGACCTTCCCCGCGGGAGGACAGGGTCTTCCTTTCCAGAAACGGCCTGCCGCTGGACCGCGAGAGGATATGGGGGATCGTCAAGGAAGCGGCCCTGCGCGCCGGCATCGGCAAGAACATCCATCCGCATACGCTCAGGCACTCATTCGCCAGCCACCTGCTCGAGAACGGCGCTGACCTCAGGATCATACAGGAGATGCTCGGGCATGCTGATATCGCGACAACTCAAATTTACACCCATGTGGATCAGAAAAGGCTGTTGAACGTGCATAGGCAGTTTCATCCCAGGGCATGATTGGAGGTTTTAGCATGGCGGGGACACATTCGGTATTGAGGTATGTTGTCCGGCGCACTCTGTACTCCGTTCTGGTCATGGCCGGGGTGCTGCTGCTAACATTTCTGCTTTTCAGAGTTGCCGCCGGCGACCCGGCGCGCACGGTGCTGGGGAAGAACCCGAGCCCGAAGGAGGTCGAGAGCATGCGCATGAACCTTTCCTCCGACAAGCCTCTGGTATGGGGCGACTGGCGCGCCACCGAGACCTTCACGTCCGTGAAATTCGCAGACGAGAGGACACTCCCCGGGGTCTCGGTCGCGGAAGCATGCGGCTACACCGGGCAGGCACTATCGATCGGCGCGGGGAAAGTGGCGCTCTCCAAAAATCTCGAACATCACGACATGGTGCTGCGTGCCGTCCTGACATTCAAGGGGAGTATCGTCGTGCGCGTGCGTGCCGCTGACGGCGTCGAGAGCGAATTCAACCTAGACTCCCCGGCATGGAGGAGTGAGGCCTTGGTCCTCAATCCAGATGGCGGGCCGCCGCCTTCGGGCATCTCGATCCACGCCGCGCCAGGGCAC
The DNA here is from genome assembly GCA_016930955.1 of Victivallales bacterium. GTDB lineage: Bacteria > Verrucomicrobiota > Lentisphaeria > Victivallales > JAADHT01 > JAFGFR01. The sequence continues at coordinate 2,805 of JAFGFR010000278.1, forward strand.
GAGGGTGCGATGCTGAAGGAGGTGTCGTTCCAGCGCCGTCACGGTTCCCCCTGGGACTCCCAGCTCCTTGCGTCCTTCAAGGAGATCATGTGGTTCACCGACTCCTTCCCCTATGTGACGTTCTTCAACTTTGGCCGGACGCTGATCACGAGGGAGCCGGTAAGGAAAGTGCTCATCAGAGGGATATGGCCCTCGCTTGCGCTGATGTTGCCCATCTTCATCGGCGAGCTGCTGATCGGTGTCACGCTGGCGCTTTTTTCCGCTGCGTTCCGCGACAAGTGGCCCGACAAGATCATCATGCTATTCTCCGTCGCCGGGATGAGCGTAAGCTTCGTCGTCTTCATGGTCTTCGGACAGTGGTTCCTGGGCTACTATTTCAACATATTCCCGGTATGGGGCTTCGGGAGCCCGCGGCATCTCGTCCTGCCGGTGCTGATAGGCATAGTCAGCGGACTCGGCGGAGGTGTTCGATTCTACAGGACAATATTCGTCAATGAGCTGAAAAAAGAGTACCTCAGGACGGCTGAGGCCAAGGGCTGCGGATTCACCTCGGTGTATTTCAAGCACCTCCTCAGGAACGCCGCAGTCCCCCTCATAACCCGGGCAAGCACCGTCCTCCCGTTCCTCTTCACGGGAAGCCTACTGCTCGAGAGCTTCTTCGGGATACCAGGTCTCGGCTTCGCAGGCATCAACGCACTTATGAACTCCGACCTCCAGATGCTCAAGGCACTTGTGATCATCACAGCAATGCTTTTCGTCTCAATCAACCTCCTCGCCGACATCGCATATGCATGGGCAGACCCGCGCGCAAGGCTCGAATAACCCCAAATGAAGCAGTTAAATCTCAAAAATGACAGTTAACATATTTGCATACAAGGCTTTAAGAATAGATCCACGGCACACTGCGGCAACTGCTTTATTTAGGATAACGTGCTCACGGTTCCCGGCTTCGCCAAGGCTTCTGTCTTCGCCTTAAGGCTACGCCGTGACAAGACACCGCGGCAGGCACGGTTCACGGGTGAGCTTGGGATCGAGCCTGGGATGTCATACTTTTCTGCTGCTTCTTTATGTCAGTCGCCGTTGCAGCGCAGGTCTTTGGCGGACAATGGAGCCGCCGCTGTGACATCGTGGATTCAATTCCCCGACTGTCCGGCCACACACCGCGTCGATGGCGCACTAGCCGCAGACGACATCCATCGCAATTTGCGCCCATTGTTCAAGCCTTGCAGGGTCATGCCGTATGGTGCTGATGTCCTTGAGGATGAACTCGAGGGCGCAGCCGTTGTCGTCGCAGACTTTCTTGATCCCCTCGAGTTCCTTCCTGACGATCGAGGGATCGAAGGACTGCATTGCGACATTCGCAGGGTTGGGCTTTGAGGAGAACACGAAGTCCTTTCCGATCTGCTCGGCACCGTTGGCCTGGTCTGCCCAGGGGCTCATCGAGACCTTCCGGACGTTGGGAAGTTTCCTCACTTGCGCCATCTTCTTGTCCAGAGGGTCGCAGCAGCCGTAATACACCAGCCCGAATCGCTCGCATAACCTGCTCGTGTAGGCGATCTCGAACTCGTCGAACATCTCTGGAGAGACCGTCCCGAGCATCTGTGCCAGCCCGGACATCCAGATATCCTTGCACCGTGGTCTTTCCGCGTCATAGCCTTCGGCGGGAAGATCGTCAGTGAAAGCGCCGGTGCAGTGGATCTCGCTCTGCGGGCAGCACAAGAGTCCTTTGCTCTCAAGCTGGTCGAGCATCGATAGATAGCCCTGAGTCATACGTTCGAGAATCTTGTGGACGAACTCCGGCCGGTCTATCATGGCAAACAAGGCTTCCTCGACATTCATCCACATGGCCAGCGGATCCCACAACGAGAGAGAAAACAATAATCCGTTCACTCGGACATCCAGAATCCCATCGAATACCTCATGCGCAACTTCAAGCCGCCTCGCTGTCTCGGCTTCGTCGTGCGAGACGGCAGGTGTCTTGATCCTATCCAGGTCATCCTCGGTCTGGAAAAGGTTTATATACTTGTGACTGACTACATCATTCCCAGGCTCGAACACAGCCGTCTCCTCGTCAATCAATATCCCGAAGCCAGTGTTGTTTACTGCCTTGTCCACCGTTATCCATGGGTCGAAAACCTTGTCCACGGGGAAATGCATATGCCTGTATATGTTCCTTCTCAACGATCTTTCTATGCTTCTCAGGTAAGAATCCTCGCAGGCACACTTGAGTGACGAGTCGCCCTCGATCTCGCTCCAGCAAATCTGGTCAATCATCACCATCGGACGCTCGGCACGCAAACCATTCAAACACCGACAAAGCCTCCTCTTCTCCTCGTTCGAGCTTTCGGCAGATATCGCCGCATATCTCTTCCCGAGCTCCCTTAGCACCGACCTGTCCGAATCCTTCAAAGTTCCCATGACACTCTCCATATGATTTTCTAAATTCCATGACACCCCATTGCATGGGATGCTGGATCAATAAATTATTCTAATGTAAATATTTTCTGTTGAAATGGCATTTTCTGCGTTATGCATGTATATTATTTGGAAAGATCCAAAAAAGGTTTCAATGATGATCAACGACACGTCAATGCTGAAGATAATTTTTTTGGAGAAGGGTCTTAAGACGCTCGACAAGAGCTGGAGGGGTCAGAGTTTCAAAGAGCAGTACTCGAGACTTTATTGTGTCATCGAAGGCTCGGCGGAGATATGGCACAGCTCCAAAAAATTCGACCTCGTCCCTGGAAAGCTCTTTCTGATACCCGCTAATTCAAATATGAGGCATCGATGCAAGGATAGCTGCCGGATCGCCTGGATCCATTTCAACGTGTTCCTCTACGGGCATCTCGACATATTGGCCGTCCACCCCTTTATCATGGAGTACAGCATAGGCGAGAGCTCCGCCGTCCCGCAAGAAATGTCACGAATGATCGGCCTGATCGGCAGCAGCGATATATCAGGACAGCTGCAGGCGAAAAGCATACTCTTCGATCTCTTGTCGAATTTTTTTGTCCACCGACCACCGGATAAATCTTTCGACACAATTCTCGCGCAAAGGTTCAAACCCGTCCTGGACTACATCGAAATCCATTGCCATGAAAACATCTCATCGAGAAGACTTGCGGAAATCGCAAGTTATGAGCCGACGTACTTTTCGACCCTGTTCAAAAAGACCTTCTCCATCTCGCCCAAAAAATATGCGACCGTCAAACGCATCGAGAAGGCACAGGCCATGTTGTCAACCACGGATGTCAAGATCTTGGCCGTCGCTCAGGAAACAGGGTTCAGCGATGCCTTCCATTTCTCCAAAACCTTCAAGAAGATCACCGGGTTGGCACCAAGCCAATTCAGGAAAAAATTCCCGACACCGACACCGTGAGATTTCTCGACGTCCACCCCTTGTAACCGTGCAGGGGACAAAGCCACCTTGGGTGGGACACAAACGGCGAGACCTGAGCGCTGGGCATTCCAACCCCGGAGGATAAAATCCTGCAACGGGCAGTGCGTGGGGGTGGGTTTAGGCCAGGGTCGCCCCGCCCCCGGTGAACCAGCATGGCAGGGGCGGGACGACCATGCCCCACGAAAGACACTGAGTCTTGAAATCGGTTCAAATGTCATGAAATGGAGCGGAATTTGCAGATCGCGCCTTGCATTTTCAGTGTGGCAATGGTACTTACTTTCTGTATTCTGGAGGTGGCTGATGTCCGGGCTGGATTTGTAGAATTTCCACTATGGAGGTTTATTTTGGATGACATGACCGTTAAGACCCTGGGCGCACAAAGGTTCGAGTCGCCGGTGTTCAAACGCAAGCACTACCAGGCTTTGAAGAGATATGTCGGCAGCCAAAACACACACATCCTTGCTGACATCTCCGTAATGCCTGGCGGCACACCAGCAGTTGATGTACTGTTCGAGAAGTCGGTCATCCCGGAGAAAATATTCTTCGACCCCTCGAAGACCAGGGTCGCCATCGTCTCCTGCGGCGGGATATGCCCCGGGATAAACGATGTCATACGCTCGATTGTCCTGGCTATGTACTACTGGTACGAGGTCAAGGACGTGATCGGGATACGGTTTGGCTATGCCGGTCTGGGGAAGAACCCTCCGGAGCCTCCAGTGCCTCTTTCCCCTGACTCGGTGTCCAACATCCATGATGTCGGCGGGACAGTCCTTGCCAGCTCGAGGGGTTGTCCGCCTGAACCGGAGATCGTTGATTCCCTCGTTGCCCTCGGGGTTGATATTCTTTTCTGCATCGGCGGTGACGGCACACTCAGAGGCGCGCATGACATACACAAGGAGGTCGAGAAAAGGAAGCTCCCCATCTGTGTTGTCGGCATTCCCAAGACAATTGACAACGATGTCTTTTTCGTCTACAGGAGCTTCGGGTACCAGACTGCCGTTGCCGAGGCCAAGAAAGTCCTCAGCTGCGCACATGTCGAGGCGAAGGCGGCGAACAATGGCATAGGTCTGGTAAAGCTTATGGGACGTGAGGCCGGCTTTATTGCGGCGGCTGCCACAAAGGCTTCCGGGGATGTCAATTTCTGCCTTGTCCCTGAGATAAGATGCCCGTTGCATGGGGAGGGTGGGGTTTTGGAGACCTTGCGCGACAGGATACTTCGTCGTCATCATGCCGTTATCGCCGTCGCCGAGGGCGCGGGTAACGACATAGTGGGCGAGACCAACGATTTTGATGCATCGGGCAACAAGATCTTCAAGGATATCGGCACTTTTCTGCGGGACGAGATAAAAAAGGCCTTCAAGCAGTGGCAAATCCCGGTGAACGTCAAGTACATAGACCCCAGCTATGTCATACGCAGCGTGCCGGCGAACAGCGACGACAGCATTTTCTGTGCCGATCTCGCCAGAGCCGCCGTCAACTCGGCCATGTCCGGGAAAACCGACATGCTTGTCGGCTTCTGGCATGGGGAGTTCACGTGTGTCCCGCTGGAGGCGGTACGGAACCGCAAGAAACGCATGTGCCCGTCATCCGGGCTTTGGCACAGCGTCATCGCGACGACAGGTCAGCCTTCAGAATGGATATAGCTTTTCCCGGTGGCGACCCCGACCTTGACTGGGGGCTTAAAGCTGCCGATCCGATGGATGAAGGATCTTTGAAAGGGTTTTGAAGTGGATTTTGCCTATTCTCGCCAATTTCTGGATGCCGCCGGGCTCGGCGGCGATTTCCCGGACTTTTTGCTCGACGTTGGGGCCGGCGCCTTTGGGAAGGGATGTACCTTCAGCCGAGCCGAGCTGTTCAATTTTACGCACGAACTCGTCTCTGGCGAGTATTGAGGCTGCAGCCACGGCGACATCTCTTTCACCCTTGGTCCTTTGTATGAGCCTGATTTTCCTTCCTTTGGCAAGCAGGGCTTTTTTGATGAGCAACTCGTTGCCGAACTGGTCGGCCAGGGCCGTATGGCACTCAGGGATCTTTTCCAGAAGGTTCTCGAGTGCCCTTGCGTGACCCCATGCGAGCAGGCGGTTAAGGTTGCCGATCTTTTCATAGAGCCTGTTGTATGCTTCGGGGCCGATAGAGACCACTGAGAACTTGCCGCGGACCGTCAGGCGTATATTTTCCGCGATTCTGCGAATTGCGGTGTCATTTTTGATAAGCTTCGAGTCCTTGACCCCACCCTTGACGAGGCTTTGCGCCATTGCTTCGTCGGCGAAGACGGCGGCGATGACAAGGGGGCCGAAGAAATCCCCCTTCCCGCTCTCGTCTATCCCCGCATGGGGAAACCCGACAGAAGCTTCGGGATTTTCGCCGCAAGGGCATCCGGGCTGGCCAAGAAGGGGTTTCCCTGTGACTCTGGGCTCAAGGGTGAAAAGCACGAAATCTTCGGTTCCCGAGCCCTGCACGGTGAGTTTGCCGCTGTTATAGGCGGCTAGGGATACCTTGTCTTTTCTGGCTTTCCAGAAAGTATGCGGCGCAGCTCCGAGATCCCAGCCCTCGTCCCTCAGTATTCCCTCGATTTTCCGCCTTTCAGCGTCTGAAATCAGGATACTGTACGATGTCAACTTGTTTCTTTTCATTTTTTTCTTGAAAACTTTTTCGCCTATGGTATAGTTTCTGCTTTTGAGGTTTTGAGTGGTACGGTTTCGTTTTCGTTCTTTGGCAAACTTATATTGTCTATAGAATAGACCAGCAGGTAAATATTACCCGGACGGGCAAGATGAACAGCAAGATTTTATATTTTTTTCTGATTTTTTCGATGTTGGCGTTCGATTCCGATGCCCAAGCCCCCTCGACTGAAATCTCGAACGTAAGGATAAGGAAGATCGCGGACGTGATCCGTCGCTACATGAAAGCTAACGAGAAGCTGAGCGACCCGTACGTGAGAGAGGCGATCTTCGACGAGGTCGGGAGGGAGATGAGCATCGAGCCTGACGAGAAGGCCAACGAGACCAGCATCCAGGATATTGCCCGGAAAGTAAGGGAAAGGGTCAACCAAAGGTTCCCCGACTCTCTGGAGACTATCAAGGCCAAGGCGATACAGGAGGCCGAGGCCAAATTCAAGATGGCGGAGAAGCTCGACCCGGTCACGGTAAAGGTCGAGAAGGGAAGGAAGTCATATAATGTGTCGGGGATTTTCTACGGCTACGGGGTGGGTGGCAATAGCGTCAGGATTGGCGAACATACGCCGATAGGTTTTATTGATCTCGATCCGGCTTCACGGGCGATGTTCGACAAGGAGTTCTGTGAGCAGGAGAAGACGAATTTTATAGACGACAAGATACGGAACTATTTCCACAAGAAGGGGAATTACACGAATGCTCTTTTTGCGGAGGAGCGGGAGAAGATAGCCGCAGAGAATGAGGCCCTGGGTTATATTTACGTGTGGAACAAATGGCGAACCCCCAGGAATGTCACCGAGTATCTCATTGAGCAGCTTCAGGCAAAACATGACGATTCGGCCGTCGTTGCCG